>CBIHNR010000055.1:0-28295 GCA_966211215.1 uncultured Pedobacter sp. | reverse complement strand
TGGTAGAGCGATAGCCTTCCAAGCTATAGGTCGCGAGTTCGAACCTCGTCTTCCGCTCATGAGCTAATAACAGTTAACTACTAAGAGAAGTCTTAGTAGTTAACTGTTTAGTATTAAGGCCGAAGTAGCTCAGCGGTAGAGCACTTCCTTGGTAAGGAAGAGGTCGTGGGTTCAAGTCCCATCTTTGGCTCAGCGAAATTTATTCGTTTTTGAATTTAAAATTAACCTACTAATTAGTATAAAAACATGGCAAAAGAAAAATTTGACCGCAGTAAACCGCACTTAAACATCGGTACTATCGGTCACGTTGACCACGGTAAAACTACTTTAACTGCAGCTATCACAAAAGTATTAGCTGATGCTGGTTTATCTGAGGCTCGTTCATTTGACTCAATTGACTCTGCTCCTGAGGAGAAAGAAAGAGGTATCACTATTAATACTGCGCACGTTGAGTACTCTACAGCTAATCGTCACTATGCACACGTTGACTGTCCAGGTCACGCGGATTATGTGAAAAACATGGTTACTGGTGCTGCTCAGATGGATGGTGCAATCTTAGTAGTTGCTTCTACTGATGGTCCTATGCCACAAACTCGTGAGCACATCCTGTTAGCTCGTCAGGTAGGTGTACCTGCACTTGTTGTTTTCATGAACAAAGTTGACATGGTTGATGATCCAGAGTTATTAGAACTAGTTGAAATGGAAGTTCGTGAATTGTTATCATTCTACGATTTCCCTGGTGATGATATTCCAGTAATCAAAGGTTCTGCCCTTGGTGGTTTGAACGGTGATGCTCAGTGGGTTGGTAAAATTATGGAGCTAATGGAAGCTGTTGATAACTATATTCCAATTCCTCCACGTTTAACTGATCTTCCATTCTTGATGCCAGTTGAGGACGTATTCTCAATCACTGGTCGTGGTACAGTGGCAACTGGCCGTATCGAGCGTGGTGTAATTAACTCTGGTGAGCCTGTTGAAATCCTAGGTATGGGTGCTGAGAACTTAAAATCAACAGTTACAGGTGTTGAAATGTTCCGTAAGATCCTAGACAGAGGTGAAGCTGGTGATAACGTAGGTTTATTGTTACGTGGTATTGAGAAAACTGATATCCGCCGTGGTATGGTTATTTGTAAACCAGGTTCAGTAACTCCTCACACAGATTTCAAAGCTGAGGTTTACGTATTGTCAAAAGCAGAAGGTGGCCGTCACACTCCATTCTTCAACAAATATCGTCCTCAGTTCTATTTCCGTACTACAGACGTAACTGGTGAAATTTCACTAGCTGAAGGTGTAGAAATGGTTATGCCTGGTGATAACGTTACAATCACTGTTAAGTTGATCAACGCTATCGCAATGGAAAAAGGACTTCGTTTCGCTATCCGTGAGGGTGGTAGAACAGTAGGTGCTGGCCAGGTAACTGAGATCTTAAAATAATAAAATAAATATAAAATAAGCCTGCTTTAGGGTGGGCTTATTTAAAATACACGGGAATAGTTCAACGGTAGAATAGAGGTCTCCAAAACCTTTGATCAGGGTTCGAATCCTTGTTCCCGTGCTAAAGCTTTAAAATGGCTAGCGTAGTTGAATTTATAAAAGAATCGTACGATGAAATGACCCAGAAGGTGTCTTGGCCTACCTGGAGCGAGTTGCAGAATTCTGCGGTAATTGTACTAGTTGCCTCTCTTATTATCGCATTACTTGTTTTAGTGATGGATCAGTTAGCAGGTGGTGGCTTAAAATTGTTCTATGGATCAGTTGCCTAATGAATAACATAATGAGTGATCAACTGAAGTGGTACGTTGTACGAGCTGTTAGCGGCAAAGAGAAAAAAGTAAAACAATATATAGAGTCCGAGATCAACCGTCTCGGAATTTCTCATTTATTGCCACAGGTATTGATACCTATGGAGAAATATTATCAAATGCGTGAAGGGAAAAAGATTGCGAAAGAGCGCAATTATTATCCTGGATATGTATTGATTGAAGCAGCCTTAGATGGAGAGTTAGAGCATATTATTAAGAATATTAATAGTGTAATCGGATTTCTTGGCGATAAGAAAGGAAATGCTGTCCCGATGCGCCAGGCTGAAGTAAATCGTATCCTTGGTAAAGTAGATGAAATGTCTTCTCAAGGTGAAACCATGAACGTTCCTTATTATGTAGGTGAGAACGTGAAGGTAATGGACGGTCCGTTTAACGGATTTTCCGGTGTGATTGAAGAGGTTAATGAAGAGAAAAAGAAACTGAAAGTTATGGTTAAGATCTTCGGGCGCCGTACTCCTTTGGAGTTAAATTACATGCAGGTAGAAAAAGAATAGTTGAAGAATAGGTTTGAAGAAATACGGAATAAATTCTAATTCTCGCAATCTCTCATTCAATCATCGAATACAAGATCTTAAATGTTACATGCTTCCACTACTAACATTGAGTACTAAATAAATTATTAAAATGGCAAAAGAAGTCGGTGCGTTAGTAAAATTACAAATCAAGGGCGGCGCTGCTAATCCATCACCTCCGGTAGGACCGGCATTGGGTGCTAAAGGTGTGAATATCATGGAGTTTTGCAAGCAGTTTAATGCACGTACCCAAGATAAACCAGGTAAAGTATTGCCTGTTGTAATCACTGTCTATGTTGACAAGTCATTTGATTTTATCATTAAAACCCCTCCTGTTGCTATTCAATTATTGGAAGTTGCTGGAATCAAAAGCGGGTCTGCAGAGCCTAACCGTAAAAAGGTTGCTCAGGTTACTTGGGAACAAGTTGAAACCATTGCAAAAGATAAAATGCCTGACTTAAATGCATTTACTGTTGAGTCAGCTATGAAAATGGTTGCCGGTACAGCACGCAGCATGGGAATTACCGTATCTGGTAATGCTCCCTGGAACAATTAATTAACACAAATCAGTTAAGAAAGTGGCTAGATTAACAAAAAATCAAAAACAGGCACTATCCAAAATTGAGGCTGGTAAATCTTACTCTTTACAAGATGCATCTGCATTGGTTAAAGAAGTAACTACTACAAAATTTGATGCTTCTGTAGATATCGATGTTCGTTTGGGCGTTGATCCTCGTAAAGCAAATCAGATGGTTCGTGGTATTGCTACCCTTCCTCATGGTACAGGTAAGACTGTTCGTGTTTTGGCTTTAGTAACTCCTGATAAGGAAGAAGAGGCGAAAGCAGCGGGAGCAGATTACGTTGGACTGGATGAGTATATTGCCAAGATAGAAGGTGGGTGGACAGATGTAGATATCATTATCACTATGCCAAGTGTTATGGCTAAAGTAGGTAGGCTTGGACGTATTTTAGGTCCTCGTAACCTTATGCCTAACCCTAAATCAGGAACTGTAACTACCGAGGTAGGTAAAGCTGTAACTGACGTTAAAGGTGGTAAAATCGACTTTAAAGTTGATAAAACTGGTATTATCCATACTTCAATAGGAAAAGTATCTTTCCCTGCTGAGAAGATTTATGAGAATGCGCTTGAAGTTCTTCAAACGCTTTCAAAATTAAAACCATCTTCAGCTAAAGGAACATATTTCAAGAGCATTCACATCTCTTCAACTATGTCTCCGGGAATCGAAATTGAAACTAAAACAGTAGCGGGGATCTAATCATGAGGAAAGAAGAAAAACAAGAGATTGTTCAAGCTTTAACTGAGCAGATCAAAGAGTATGGCAATTTTTATATTGCTGATACTTCCAACCTTACTGTAGCTAAGATCAATGCAATCCGTCGTAAGTTTTTTGATAACGGAATTCCAATCCAGGTAGCAAAAAATAGTCTTATTCGTAAGGCATTAGAGGCAGCTGGGGTAGAAGCTCCTGAATTGAACGGCGTTTTAAAAGGTTCTTCAACAATTTTATTTACGTCAGTAGCTAACGCTCCGGCAAAATTGATTAAAGAACTCAGAAAAGGTAATGACAAGCCATTATTGAAAGGTGCTTACATTGATACTGCTGTATTTGTAGGCGATAGCCAATTAGATGCATTAGCAAGCCTTAAATCTAAGGAAGAACTTGTTGGCGAGATTATCGGATTGTTACAATCACCTGCTAAAAATGTTGTTTCTGCTCTTAAATCAGGCGGAACTACAATTGCAGGACTAGTTAAAACATTACAAGAAAGAGGTTAAGACAGACACCTGAAAGTTCCGTCACATTTAACAAAGTATTGAATTTTAAAATTTAAATAAAATGGCAGATTTAAAAGCGTTTGCTGAACAATTAGTAAACTTAACAGTTAAAGAAGTTAACGAATTAGCTCAGATCTTAAAAGATGAATATGGTATCGAGCCTGCTGCTGCGGCTGTAGCTGTTGCTGCTGGCCCTGCTGCTGATGCACCTGCTGCTGCAGAAGAAAAAACTGCATTTGATGTAATCTTGAAAGAAGCTGGTGGTCAGAAATTAGCTGTTGTAAAACTAGTTAAAGATCTTACAGGCCTTGGCCTTAAAGAAGCAAAAGATCTAGTTGACGGTGCACCTAAAGAATTAAAAGCAGGTGTTTCTAAAGACGAAGCTGAAGCTTTGAAAAAACAATTAGAAGAAGCAGGAGCTGTAGTTGAGATTAAGTAAGCTTCTTAACTCGATAAATTAATGGATTAGACTCCGGCATTTGCCGGGGTCTATTGCCATTTGTATTGTACCCATTTTTGTTTGACTTACAAGATTGGGGATAATCCCGAAATAAGTCACAGTTAGTTTTAAACTAAAATCTTAATCCATTGGCAAACAAAAATCAAAGCGAAAGAATAAATTTTGCGACCAGCAAACACGTGATCGATTATCCCGATTTCCTGGATGTGCAATTGCAATCTTTCAGAGAATTTTTCCAGTTAGAGACGACTTCAGACAACCGTCATTCGGAAGGTTTGTTTAAAGTGTTTGCTGAAAACTTCCCAATCTCTGATTCAAGAAACATCTTTGTATTGGAGTTTCTTGACTACTTTATTGATCCGCCTCGTTATGACATACAGGAGTGTATTGAGCGTGGCTTAACGTATAGTGTTCCGTTAAAAGCAAAACTGCGTTTGTCTTGTAACGATGAAGAGCACGAAGATTTTGAAACAATAGTTCAGGATGTGTACCTGGGTACTATCCCATACATGACGCCAAAGGGGACCTTTGTTATTAATGGTGCTGAACGTGTAATCGTATCTCAGTTACACAGGTCACCGGGTGTGTTCTTCGGCCAAAGCCGCCACACAAACGGAACCAAGTTATATTCAGCCCGTGTTATTCCTTTTAAAGGATCCTGGATTGAGTTTGCTACAGACGTTAACAACGTGATGTATGCTTACATCGACCGTAAGAAAAAATTCCCGGTTACTACACTTTTACGTGCTATTGGTTATGATTCGGATAAAGATATCCTTGAATTATTCGAGCTTGCAGATGAAGTAAAAGTTAGCAAGTCTGGCCTTAAGAAGTATGTTGGCCGTAAACTTGCAGCAAGGGTTCTTAAGAAGTGGGTAGAGGACTTTGTGGATGAGGATACCGGTGAGGTCGTTTCTATCGACCGTAATGAGATTATCCTTGAAAGGGAAACCATTTTAGAAGATGACCATATCGATATGATCATTGACGCTGGTGTTAAAACAGTAATCCTTTCTAAGGATGATGCTGCCAGTAACGCTGATTACTCGATTATCTATAATACATTACAAAAAGATACTTCCAACTCTGAGAAAGAAGCGGTAGAGCATATCTATCGTCAGTTACGTAATGCTGAACCACCAGATGAAGAAACAGCTCGTGGTATCATCGATCGTTTATTCTTCTCAGATAAAAGATATGATTTGGGAGATGTGGGCCGTTACCGCATCAACCGTAAGTTAAAGCTGGATACTCCTGATGAGACCAAGGTTTTAACTAAAGCTGATATCATTGCTATCGTTAAGTATTTGATCAAGTTGATCAATTCCAAAGCTGAGGTGGATGATATTGACCACTTATCAAACCGTCGTGTACGTACAGTGGGCGAGCAGTTATATGCTCAGTTTGGTGTAGGTTTAGCACGTATGGCCCGTACAATCCGTGAGCGTATGAATATTCGTGATAACGAGGTATTCACGCCAACTGATTTGATCAATGCTCGTACACTTTCATCTGTGATCAACTCGTTCTTCGGAACAAACCAGTTATCTCAGTTTATGGACCAGACCAACCCTCTCGCTGAGATTACGCACAAGCGTCGTCTTTCAGCTCTAGGCCCTGGTGGTCTTTCCCGTGAACGTGCAGGTTTCGAGGTTCGTGACGTTCACTATACGCATTATGGCCGTTTGTGTACCATCGAAACTCCGGAGGGTCCAAACATTGGTTTGATTTCTTCACTTTGTGTACACGCTAAGATTAACAACCTTGGTTTCATCGAAACACCTTATCGTAAGGTGGAAGAAGGAAGAGTTGTTGTTGAAGAGCCGGTTATTTATTTATCTGCTGAAGATGAAGATGGTAAAACTATCGCTCAGGCTAATGCTCAATACGATGATAAAGGAAACTTTGAGACTCCGCGTGTAAAAGCTCGTTTCGAAGGTGACTTCCCGGTTATTGAGCCAGAGCGCCTTGACTTAATGGACGTTGCTCCTAACCAGATCACTTCTATTGCAGCTTCATTAATTCCTTTCCTTGAGCATGATGATGCCAATCGTGCCTTAATGGGATCGAACATGCAGCGCCAGGCTGTTCCTCTATTACGCCCTGAGGCGCCAGTAGTAGGTACAGGATTGGAAGGCCGTGTTGCCCGTGATTCACGTACATTAATTAATGCAGAAGGAAGTGGGGTTGTTGAGTATGTTGATGCAAATGAAATTCGTATCAGCTACGATAGAAACGAAGATGATAAACTAGTTTCATTCGAAGGAGAAACAAAATCATACCGTTTAACTAAGTTTAAAAAGACTAACCAGAGTACTTGTATCAACTTGAAACCAATCGTTAAGAAAGGCCAAAGAGTTGAAAAAGGACAGGTTCTTTGTGAAGGGTATGCTACTCAGGATGGAGAGCTTGCTCTTGGGCGTAACCTTAAAGTTGCGTTCATGCCTTGGCAAGGTTTCAACTTTGAGGATGCGATTGTAATTTCTGAGCGTGTTGTATCTCAAGATATCTTTACTTCACTTCATATTGAAGAGTTTGAATTAGAGGTTCGTGATACAAAACGTGGTGAGGAGGAGTTGACTCCGGATATTCCAAACGTTTCAGAAGAGGCTACTAAAGATCTTGATGAAAACGGCATTATCCGCATTGGTGCTGAAGTTAAAGAAGGTGACATCTTAATTGGTAAGATTACTCCGAAAGGAGAGTCTGATCCTTCACCAGAGGAGAAGCTTCTTCGTGCAATCTTTGGTGATAAAGCTGGTGATGTTAAGGATGCATCTTTGAAAACTCCGCCATCAATTAATGGTGTTGTTATTGATACCAAGTTATTCTCCCGTGCTAAAAAAACTTCTAAAGCAGAAGAAAAATCACAGTTAGATAAACTTGATGCCGGACACTTCAGAGCTATTAAACAACTTAAAGATTCGTTAATTGACAAGTTGTTCACTATTGTAAATGGAAAAACATCTCAAGGTGTATTCAATGTTTACAAGGAGCTTTTGATTCCGAAAGGAGCGAAGTTTACCCAAAAAATGTTGGTAGAGTTGGAATATGCTAACATCAACCCAACTAAGTGGACTACAGACGAGGATAAAAACGAGCTTATCAAGCAATTGCTTCATAACTATAACATTAAGCTTAACGAAGAGCTGGGTGCTTATAAACGTGATAAGTTTGCTATCAGCGTAGGTGATGAGCTTCCATCAGGTATTGTTCAGATGGCTAAAGTTTACATTGCTAAAAAACGTAAGCTTAAAGTTGGTGATAAAATGGCAGGGCGTCACGGTAATAAGGGTATTGTTGCCCGTATCGTACGTGACGAGGATATGCCATTCCTTGAAGATGGAACTCCGGTTGATATCGTTCTGAACCCACTAGGGGTACCTTCTCGTATGAACCTTGGACAGATTTACGAAACTGTTTTGGGATGGGCTGCTAAAGAACTTGGCCTGAAATTTGCAACGCCAATCTTCGACGGTGCTTCTCACGAAGAAGTGGAGGAATGGGTAGCTAAAGCAGGTGTACCAGCTTCTGGTAGAACTTACTTATACAACGGTTTAACTGGTGAGCGCTTTGACCAGCCGACTACAGTAGGTATAATTTACATGCTGAAACTTGGGCACATGGTTGATGATAAAATGCACGCTCGTTCAATCGGGCCATACTCGTTGATTACTCAGCAGCCTCTAGGTGGTAAAGCTCAGTTTGGTGGACAGCGTTTCGGTGAGATGGAGGTGTGGGCGCTTGAGGCCTTCGGTGCTGCTAACATCCTTCAGGAGATCTTAACTGTGAAATCTGATGATGTTGTTGGCCGTGCTAAAACATACGAAGCGATTGTAAAAGGCGAAAATCTTCCAACTCCGTCTGTTCCTGAATCATTCAATGTATTGGTTCACGAGTTAAGAGGATTAGGTTTAGATATCACATTAGACTAAATAGAGGTTAAAGGTTAGAGGTTAAAGGTTAAAGGCGTATGTCTGAAACCTTTTACCTTTTACCTTTTGCCTTCAAACCTTAAAAAGAGATATGTCTTATAAAAAGGATAATAAAATCAAAAGTAACTTCACCTCGATTACTATCAGCTTAGCGTCTCCTGAGTCTATCTTAGAACGTTCAAGTGGTGAGGTTTTAAAACCTGAAACTATCAACTACCGTACTTACAAACCAGAGCGTGACGGTTTGTTCTGCGAGCGTATTTTCGGTCCTGTTAAAGATTATGAGTGCCATTGTGGTAAGTACAAACGTATTCGTTACAAGGGCATTGTGTGCGACCGTTGTGGTGTCGAGGTAACTGAGAAAAAGGTACGTCGTGAGCGTATGGGGCACATTAATCTTGTTGTTCCTGTAGCCCATATCTGGTACTTCCGTTCTCTTCCTAATAAGATCGGTTATTTACTAGGGCTTCCTACTAAGAAACTTGACCTTATTATCTATTACGAGCGCTATGTTGTAATTCAGCCAGGTATTAAAGAGGTAGATGGAATTTCTAAAATGGATTTCCTTACCGAAGAAGAATACCTTGATATTTTAGATACTCTTCCAAAAGAAAACCAGTACCTTGACGACAAAGATCCTCAGAAATTTGTTGCCAAGATGGGTGCTGAAGCTCTTGAAGAGTTATTAAAACGTATTGATTTAGATCAGCTTTCTTATGATCTGCGCCACCAGGCGGCTAACGAAACTTCTCAACAACGTAAGAACGAGGCGTTAAAGCGCCTTCAAGTTGTTGAAGCTTTCCGTGGTGCGCGTGCCAATATCGAGAACCAGCCAGAGTGGATGATCGTTAAGATCGTTCCGGTAATTCCACCAGAGTTACGTCCGTTGGTGCCATTGGAAGGTGGCCGTTTTGCTACTTCTGACTTAAATGACTTATACCGTCGTGTAATCATTCGTAACAATCGTCTTAAGAGATTAATCGAGATCAAAGCGCCGGAAGTAATCTTACGTAATGAAAAGCGTATGTTACAAGAGGCTGTTGACTCATTATTCGACAACTCACGTAAAGTAAATGCTGTTAAGACTGAAGGTAACCGTGCATTAAAATCACTTTCAGACATCCTGAAAGGTAAGCAAGGCCGTTTCCGTCAGAACTTATTAGGTAAGCGTGTGGATTATTCAGCACGTTCGGTAATCGTTGTAGGGCCGAACCTGAAACTTCACGAGTGTGGTTTACCTAAAGATATGGCTGCGGAGCTATTTAAACCGTTCATCATTCGTAAGATGATTGAAAGAGGTGTTGTTAAGACAGTAAAATCAGCTAAAAAGATTGTAGACCGTAAGGATCCATTAGTTTGGGATATTCTGGAGAATGTTCTTAAGGGACACCCGGTATTACTAAACCGTGCTCCTACGCTACACAGATTGGGTATCCAGTCTTTCCAGCCTAAATTGGTGGAAGGTAAAGCTATCCAGTTACACCCATTAGTGTGTACAGCGTTCAACGCCGACTTTGACGGTGACCAGATGGCGGTTCACGTGCCACTTGGTAACGCCGCAATTTTGGAAGCTCAAGTATTGATGCTCGCTTCTCACAACATCCTTAACCCTGCAAATGGTACTCCAATCACCGTTCCTTCTCAGGACATGGTACTTGGCCTTTACTATATTACTAAGGGCCGTAGGACTGATGCGAAGAGAGTGATGAAAGGCGAAGGCCAGATTTTCTACTCTGCAGAAGAAGTTATTATTGCATATAATGAAAAACAACTAGACCTTCACTCTTTCATTAAGGTTAAAGCTAATGCTAAAGAAAAAGATGGTTCTATTGTAAACAAGTTAATTGACACTACTGTAGGGCGCGTTCTTTTCAATCAGCATGTTCCTGAAGAGGTTGGTTATATCAATGAACTTCTTACTAAGAAGTCGCTTCGTGATATCATTGGTGAGGTAGTTAAGATCACAGGTATGGCTCGTGCAGCTCAGTTCCTTGATGATATTAAGGAGTTAGGCTTCCAAATGGCATTCCGTGGTGGTTTATCATTTAACTTACAGGATCTTAACATTCCTGAAGCTAAAGTTAAATTGATTGAGCAAGCGTCTCAGGAAGTTGACGAGGTAATGAATAACTATAACATGGGTTTCATTACAAACAACGAACGTTACAATCAGATCATCGATATCTGGACTCGTATTAACAACCGTTTAACTGCGAACGTGATGGAGATCTTGTCTACAGATAACCAGGGTTTCAACTCTGTATATATGATGCTTGATTCCGGAGCCCGTGGTTCTAAAGAGCAGATTCGTCAGCTTTGTGGAATGAGGGGATTGATGGCGAAGCCACAAAAATCCGGTTCAGGTGGTGAGATTATCGAGAACCCGATTCTTTCGAACTTTAAAGAAGGATTATCGGTACTTGAATACTTTATCTCTACTCACGGTGCTCGTAAAGGTCTTGCGGATACGGCGTTAAAAACAGCGGATGCTGGTTACTTAACCCGCCGTTTACATGACGTTGCACAGGATATGATTGTAGGTGAAACAGATTGCGGAACTTTAAGAGGTATTTTCACAACTGCCCTTAAAGATAACGAGGATATTGTTGAGCCTTTATATGATCGTATTTTAGGTAGAACTTCCCTTCATGATGTTTTTGATCCTATTTCTAATGAGCTATTAGTTTCGGCAGGACAAGATATCGATGAAGATATTGCTCATAACATAGAAAACTCAGCATTAGAGGGTATCGAAATTCGTTCGGTATTGACTTGCGAGAGCAAGCGTGGTGTTTGTGCCCTATGCTACGGACGTAACCTTGCAACTGGTAAGCGCGTTCAGGCTGGTGAAGCTGTCGGCGTAATTGCTGCACAGTCAATCGGTGAGCCAGGTACACAGTTAACACTTCGTACATTCCACGTGGGTGGTACCGCATCAAACATCGCGGCAGAATCTCAAATCAATGCGAAATTTGAAGGTGTTTTAGAGTTTGAGAATATCAGAACTGTGCCTTATGAAACTGAAGAGGGGCCTGTAGATGTAGTTTTAGGCCGTTCTGGCGAGTTCAGAATTGTTGAGCCGAATTCAGGCAGGGTGATTGTAACTAACAATATACCTTATGGTTCTTATTTATTTGTTAAGGAAGGTGATAAAGTTGTTAAGGGAGACAAGATTTGTAGCTGGGATCCGTACAATGCGGTTATCATTTCTGAATTTACAGGTAAGGTTGAATTCGAAGCTGTAATTGAAGGTGTTACATTCCGTGAGGATTCTGATGATCAGACTGGACACAGAGAGAAAGTTATCATTGATACCCGCGACAAAACTAAAAACCCGGTTATTAAAATTGTTGATAGTACAGGAAGTGCTGTAAAAGGATATAACATCCCGGTAGGTGCCCACATTGCTGTTGACGAGGGTGTTAAAATTAAGATGGGTGAGATTATCGCTAAGATTCCTCGTTCAACTGGTAAAACACGAGATATCACAGGTGGCCTTCCTCGTGTAACTGAGTTGTTTGAGGCCCGTAATCCATCTAACCCTGCTGTTGTAACTGAAATTGACGGTGTGGTAACTTTAGGTGGTGTTAAACGTGGTAACCGTGAAATTTCTATCGAGTCTAAAGACGGACAAATTAAGAAGTACTTGGTACCGCTTTCTAAGCACATCCTTGTACAGGATAATGACTTCGTTAAAGCTGGTATGCCACTGTCAGATGGTTCTATTTCTCCTGCAGATATCCTTTCGATCAAAGGCCCTGCAGCAGTACAAGAATATCTAGTAAATGGTATCCAGGAAGTTTACCGTTTACAGGGTGTGAAGATCAACGATAAGCACTTCGAAACGATCGTTCACCAGATGATGCAGAAAGTTCGTATCGAGGACCCGGGAGATACCCGTTTCTTAGAGAACGATGCTGTTGACCGTTGGGATTTCACCGAAGAGAACGACGAAATCTTCGATAAGAAAGTTGTTACTGATCCAGGAGACTCTACAACACTTAAAGCTGGACAAATTATTTCTGTGCGTAAGCTAAGGGATGAAAACTCAGCACTTAAACGTAGAGATATGAAACTGGTAGAAGCTCGTGATGCTATCGCAGCTACCTCAAGTCCATTATTGCAAGGTATTACCCGTGCGTCTTTAGGTACTAAATCATTTATTTCTGCTGCATCGTTCCAGGAAACAACTAAGGTTCTTAACGAGGCTGCAATTAGTGGTAAACGTGATAACTTACTTGGATTGAAAGAGAACGTAATTGTAGGACACTTGATCCCTTCAGGAACAGGTTTACGCAGTTACGACCGCATCATTGTTGGTTCTCAGGAAGAATACGACAAATTGATGGCTTCAAAACAAGAAGAAGTTGAAGCATAATCGCAAATAAATTATTATATTGAAAAGTCCTCTCTTAATCGAGAGGACTTTTTTTAATTTTACACTATGGAAGAGAATACTAACGACAACCAATTAAATATAGAATTATCTGAAGAGATAGCTGAAGGGGTTTATTCTAACTTAGCTATTATTACGCATTCTAATACAGAGTTCGTATTGGATTTTATTCGCGTAATGCCAGGAGTTCCTAAAGCGAAAGTTAAATCAAGAATTATTTTAACCCCAGAGCATGCAAAAAGGCTTCTAAACGCATTAGAGGATAATATTGAGAAGTTTGAAGCAATAAATGGCCGGGTTAAAATTCAAGATGAAGGTGCTTTGCCTTTAAATTTTGGTGGCCCAACAGCGCAAGCATAAAGTATCAGGCATTCTTTATTTTAAGAATGCCTTTTGCTTTCGACGAATTCCAGAATTTCCTCATACTGGTTTGGTTCGAACCATTGAATCTCATGGTCTTTTCTAAACCAGGTCAATTGCCTTTTTGCGAAGCGGCGGGTGTTTTGCTTAATGCTCTCTATTGCCTCATCAAGGGATAGAACGCCATCAAAATACTCGAATAGCTCAGAATAGCCGACAGTGTTTAATGCATTAAGGTGCCTGAACGGCAAGAGCTGCCTAACTTCCTCAACCAGCCCGTGTTCAGCCATTTGATCAACGCGAAAATTTATTTGCTTGTATAGCTTTTCGCGGTCTATGTTTAACCCTATTTTAATTGAGTTAAAGTTTCGTTGCTTCAATGTCCTGTTTCTGAATGAGGAAAACGGCTGTCCCGTACTTATACATACTTCAAGGGCTCTGATTACACGTTGAGGATTGTTAATATCAACTTCATTAAAATATGCCGGGTCCAGCTCTGAAAGCTGTTTTTGTAGAAGGCTTATTCCCTCAATGTGATACACTTTATTCAATTGCTCACGGATTTCGGGACTTGCCTTTGGAAAATTATCAAAGCCATCCGTTATCGCTTTAATGAACAATCCTGAGCCTCCAACGAGAACCAGGTCATTGTATTTTTCAAATAATTTATCGATTAAGCCTATAGCTTGTTCTTCGTAATCTCCAACAGAAAAAGGTTGAGTTATGGAATGAGAATCAATAAAATGATGCTTTACCTGGGCTAACTCAGCCTTCGATGGCTTAGCCGTGCCAATTTCCATCTCTTTATAAAACTGGCGAGAGTCTGCTGAAATTATTTCAGTTTGAAAATGAAGGGCAATTTTTATGGCAAGATTAGTTTTGCCAATTGCAGTGGGGCCTGCAATAATTATCAGGTTCTTTGTAGAAGTCATGGCTCATTGCTGATAGCTCGCGGAGAATGGCCTAAACTATCAGCAATAAACCTTGAACTACTGGCGGAATTAGTAATCGTCTTTATTGTTCGTTCCGTAGTCTTCAGAGTCGTATGTGTCGTTATCTGAAAATTCATCCATAAACTCATCTTTCTCCTCCTGTTCTTCGTCGTGCCCATGGTCTGCTATTCCGAGGTCCTCAACATTTTCTAAGTCGTCGGTGTCTTCAGGGGCATAGTCCATTTCATTTAAGAAGTCGAAATCTTCCGGCTCCTCTCCGCTTCCTGCAGGCGCTACAATGGTTCCTGCTGGCTTTGGTGCTTCCCCAGCGCTTCTGAAGAGCGATGGATATTCTTTTCCTGCCTCTAAATCCAGGATTTTGATTAACTCCACATGAAAATCAAACGGACGTTCGAAGTTATAAGTGTAATAAAATTTTTGGTGCGGGTCGTCAATAAACTTATTGAGTTTGGTTCCTGACATTAATGTAATGCCCTGGGCTAATTTACGCTGACTAGGTAAATAACTGATTTCATCACCTTTAATCCACTGGTCGTTACTAATATAAAAAGAAGAAGACTTCTCTGGATTATAGCCTGTACTTTTATGTATGGCAAGGTGTAAATCCTCAAATGTTTGAGTCGATTTTATGTCTATTTCCCTAATTACATCGTCGTAATCTTCAAAGGAAATTCTAAACCTATAAACTGCCATGATCAATTTTAATTTTGTGCGAAATAATAAAATTGGAGTAACATTAACACCTTTTTTATTATAAAGTTTTCAAATTTTATTAATTAATATTTACTACTGGGCTAAGTCCCAGCTCTTTGCCTTTGTTAATCATAAATTGAAGCGCTTCAAGCCGCGAGTTTTTTATCTCGCCTTCAAGAATGGCTTCCCTGATTTGATTTTTAATAATACCAACTTCTTTACCTGCACGAATCCCAAAAGTTTCCATAATGTCAATTCCCGTTACCGGTGGCTGCCAATTCCTCACCTGGTCTCGTTCTTCAACATCTTTTAGCTTTTGTTTAACAAGCTCAAAGTTCGACCGATATTTTTTCTTTTTATACTCATTTTTCGTAGTGACGTCTGCATGGCAAAGAATCATTAAGCTTTCAATATCTTCTCCAGCATCAAATAATAAACGCCTTACTGCCGAGTCTGTTACAACGTCTTGTGCAAGAACTATGGGCCTTAAATGAAGTTGTACCAGTTTTTGTACAAATTTCATTTTATCATTTAAAGGTAATTTTAGCTGGTTAAAGATTTTAGGAACCATTCGTGCACCTTTATCTTCGTGCCCGTGGAAAGTCCAACCGTGATATTCATCAAAACGTTTGGTCGCAGGTTTTGCAATATCGTGCAAGATTGCAGCCCAACGCAGCCATAAATCCCGGCTTAGCGATGCGACATTATCTAAGACTTCGAGGGTGTGATAAAAATTGTCTTTATGCCCCTTGCCGTTTCGATATTCTACGCCTTGCAATGCCACCATTTGCGGAAAAATGATGTGCAACAGGCCTGTGTTGTAAAGGTGTTTAAAACCTAAAGAGGGCACTGGCGATAAAATTATTTTATTTAACTCATCGATCACTCGTTCGGTGGACACAATATTAATTCGATCCTTGTTTAGCTTAATTGCATCCATCACATTGGGCGCAATGGAAAAATTGAGTTGAGCTGCGAATCGGATTGCCCTCATCATACGAAGGGGGTCGTCAGAGAAGGTTTCCTCCGGATTTAATGGAGTGTGTATTATTTTATCTTCGAGGTCCTGAATCCCATGAAAAGGGTCGAGCAAGTTGCCAAAGGTTTGGTGGTTCAGCGAGAGCGCCATAGCATTGATATTAAAATCTCTGCGTTTTTGGTCGTCCTCGAGAGTACCATTTTCAACAATTGGTTTTCTGGAATGAGAGCGGTAAGATTCCTTTCTGGCGCCAACAAATTCTACTTCCAGATCGTCATAACGAAGCATTGCTGTTCCGAAATTTTTAAAAACGTTTACCTGGGTTTTGAGGATTACTGCTGCTTTTTCGGCGAAATCTATACCATTGCCGATAACCAGAATGTCAATGTCTTTCGAGGGACGCTTTAAAAACAAATCTCTCACAAAGCCACCAATAACGTAGAGCTCAACCCCGGTTTTTTCTGCCAGGAGGCTTAGCTTTTTAAATATCGGATGTTGGAGGTGTTGTTTCATATTAAAGCATCTCCCCTCGATTTGATTTAGGCAAAAGTCGAAAGGAGAGTACAAAAATAATTTAATTTGTCGGTTTATCTTCTAATAAAGGCAAAACGGCCGTCGGGTTCAAGTTTCATTATTGTAGAAGGGCGTTTTTGTGAGGTATCATCCTGTTCTAAATTAACCACATAATCAACCCCTTGTATTATTTCTTCGGCGATATCATCAAAGTTTGTTGGGCTGTTTTCTCCACTGATATTTGCTGAAGTAGATACAATGGGTTTGCGGAATTTTTGTATAAGCTGCTGGCAAAACTGATGTTTTACAACGCGTATACCCAGGCTTCCATCAGCATGGATAACGTTTTTTGCAAGGTTCTTAGCTCCCGAATAAATAATTGTGAGCGGGTTCTCCGCATATTCAATTAAATCGTAAGCAATTGCTGGTACTTCGTTGACGTAACTTTCAAGTTTATTTTCGGTGTCTAACAGAACTATCAGGCTTTTGCCGGCATCCCTGCCTTTTAATTTGAAAATTTTTTCAACTGCGGCTTCGTTCGTTGCATCGCAGCCTATACCCCAGATGGTGTCTGTTGGATAAAGAATTATTCCTCCTGAATTTAAAACTTCAATAGCTTTGTTGATTTCTTCTTTAAGCATTATCAATTGCTTTTTTATATGTATTCATTAAGTTAATGGCTAGTTGCTCTTCTGCAAAGTTTTCCACATGCTTATATCCGGCCTGTATCATGGCGTTTCTCTTTTCAGGGCAGCTCAGAATTTGGTTGATTGTCCAGGCGAGCTGTACTTCATCTTTGGGATGAACATAACAGCTTCCTTTGCCGCCTGCTTCCTGAAGGCAAGACCCAGTTGCGGCCACCACAGGTAGGCCCGAATAGAGTGCTTCAATGATAGGAATGCCGAAGCCTTCGAATTCTGAGGGATAAACAAATAACTCTGCAGCCTGGTATATAGGAGGCATGTCCTTTAAAGGGATATTCTTTAGAAAACGTACTCTGTGATGTAAATTGTTGGTTTCTATATATTGTTTTACTTCAGATAAATAGTCGGTTTCCTGCCCAATAACTACGAGCTTCACGTCCTCTGTAACTGATTTCAGGGCTTTTACCGTTAACAACAGGTTTTTTCGTTCTTCTATTAATCCCACTTGTAAGATATACTTAGGCGGAAGGTTGTATTCCTGACGAATCAAATTTATTTCTTCTTCATTTGATTTGAGCTGGAAAGCGGAGTTGCATCCCTGGTAAACTACATCAATTTTATGCTCGGGAATTTTAAAAAGCGAGATCAGGTCAGATTTTGTTTGCTCGCTTACTGCTATAATCCGGCTTGCATTTTTACAGGCATGCAGATATTTGTAACGATAAAGGGTGCGTTCTATATAATGGTAGAATTCCGGGAAACGCAAAAAAATCAAGTCGTGAATAGTAACAATTGAGGGGATTTTTGATTTTGCAATTCCTAACGGCAGTTCGTTGCTTAAGCCATGAAACAAGTCAACCTTGTCTTTTTTTAGGTCGCGAATAATTCCGGAGGACCTCCAAAGGGTTGGGCTCGCTAACCTGGGTGGGTGCCTGTAGTGAATTTTTTCTGGTATGCCAATATTGGCTTTTGGAAGCTTTGGTGAGTACAAAAAGTATTGGTGATGTGGATGATGGTGAGTGAGCAAATTGAGGATAAACCGGCTATAGTTGCCTGGACCGGTGAAACTTTGTACTGCCTTTCTTCCATCGAAACCAATATGCATTTTGCTCGAGTTGTTTTTACAAATTTAACGAAAACACAGGGTATAAACGTTTTAAGATAAACAGTTGAATAGCGTATTTGTGATGGATTACTTTCCCAACAGTATTTCGGTTAATTGGTGATGTGGTATATCCCACGCGCATTTAAAATGTCCTTGTGGACATTGTTTGTAGCCGTGCAAGCCACATGGGCGGCAGCTTAAAGGATAGTTAATCTGTACGATATTACTACGTTCTGAAAGTGGCCCGTAGCCAAATTGGGGAACTGTAGAACAGTAAATAGCTGTTACCGGGGCGTTTACTGCCGACGAAAAGTGCATAGGTGCGGAATCGTTTACGTAATTCATCAAGGCTGTTTCCATTAAGGCTGCAGATTCTAGAAAGCTCAATTTGCCACATAGGCTGGTGGCGTTAGCGTTGCCTGATTGGCTGATTATATATAAAGCCAGCGATTCATCTGCTTTAGCACCTAAAAAAAAGATTCTGATATTAGAGGGCACTTGTCGGACAAAGTCTATCCATTTTTCGCGTGGATACTGTTTAGTGAACCAAACAGAAGCAGGCGCACAGCATATATATGGAGCTTCTTTTAGATCGGCAACAGCCTGATAATCGTTTGAAGTAGGGTATAATTTAGGGCGGGATGCTTGCTCGCCGCTCAAATCAGCAATTAAAAGTTGATTTCGTTCAACCTCATGCTGTTTGCCGCTAGGGCTAATCTCATGTTTTTTTACTACATCAAAAAAAGCAGAAAGAGGGTTTTTATCAAACCCTCTTTTTGTTTTTCCTCCTGAAAAAGCAGTTAAAAGGCCCGAAGAAAAGTAACGTTGCAGGTTAATAACATCGTTGTATTTTTCATTGCGGATTTCCAAACATAGCTTAAACAGATTGCGAAATTTATTTTGTTTCTTGTGCCATACCCAAACTTTTGAAATAAACGGATGCCCGCCAAATAAAGCTTCATTCCCTTTGCGTACCAAAACATCAATTTGAGCAGTGGGGTAATGTTGATGAAGGTTTTCGAGCAATGCCGTAGCCAAAACTACGTCGCCGATAAAAGCGGTTTGGATAACAAGAAATTTTTGCATTAAACTGCTACACTATGCTCACGTAATGCATCGTTTAACGATGTCTTTTTATCAGTTGATTCTTTGCGTTGGCCAATAATTAATGCGCAAGGAACCTGGTATTCGCCAGCTGCGAATTTTTTAGAATAAGATCCAGGTATAACAACGGAACGAGGAGGTACAATACCTTTGTATTCGATAGGTTCTTCTCCTGTTACATCGATAATTTTAGTGGATGCAGTTAAGCACACGTTTGCGCCAAGTACAGCCTCAGCACCTACACGAACACCTTCAACTACAATAGCCCTTGAACCGATAAAGCAGTTATCTTCAATGATAACCGGTGCAGCTTGAACTGGTTCCAAAACTCCCCCAATACCAACACCACCACTTAAGTGTACATTTTTGCCAATTTGAGCACATGAACCAACGGTAGCCCAGGTATCAACCATGGTACCTTCATCTACATAAGCGCCAATATTAACATAAGAAGGCATCAAAATAACACCTTTAGCCAAGAACGCGCCGTAGCGGGCAGAAGCCTGTGGCACAACCCTTACTCCCAATTCTTTGTAGTTTGTTTTCAACTTCATTTTATCGTGGAAAACAAATGGGCCAACTTCAGTAACTTTCATTTGGCGGATTGGGAAATATAAGATTACCGCTTTCTTTACCCAGTCGTTTACATGCCATCCACCGGCAACTGGTTCGGCAACGCGAATCTCGCCTTTATCCAGCATCACAATAACTGTTTCTATGGCATTTGCGTGTTCAGGGAAGGTTATAAGGTTGCGGTTTTCCCAAGCTTCTTCTATCAGTTTTTTAAGTTCTGGAATCATCAAATTAGAAAATTTTTCGCAAAGTAAAGGTTTTTTAGGGATTTTTGTTAGCAGATAATAGCGAATAGCTTTAGCTAAGATTGATAGCTGATGGCTCATGTTATATTCTGTACTATAAACAAACCGGCACACAATGGCAGAAAAAGAGAAACTAAGGATTGATAAATATTTGTGGGCAATAAGGGCTTTTAAAACCCGTACCCTGGCTACAGATGCTTGTAAAGCTGGCAGGGTAAAATTTGCAGGGCAAAATGTTAAAGCTTCCCGCGAGGTGAAAGTAGGGGAGGTCTATCAGGTTTCCAAAGGGATAGAAAAAAGGCAGCTAAAAGTTACTGGCTTATTACATAACAGAGTGGATGCCAAAACTGCGGTGAATTTTTATGAGGACTTAACACCGGTAGAGCACACTCATCGATTCAAATCAGTCTTCCATTCCCCTGTTTTAACCCGGGATAGAGGAACTGGACGCCCGACTAAAAAAGACCGGCGTGAAATAGATGATTTGTTAGATGAAAACACTCCTGACGCTGAAGGTTGGTTTGACGAAGATGAGTAGAAGTTAAGATGTAAATGGCTCTAGTGGTGATGGCGTTAAAGGCCTGCCCTAATCAGCCGCTATTGCGATACTTAGTAATCGATTTTAAATTCAGAAATTTCCCATTGCTTAAAGGCTTCGTTTGCTTCGTCCCTTAATAACTGAATGAAAGGTAGGCTGCGTTCCTCGTGAGCTAATTCAAGCTCTTCATAAATAAACTTGTCGTCAAAGCCTACTTCGCATGCATCGTGTTGAGTATTGGCATAGTAAACTGCCGCTATACGCGACCAATAAATTGCGCCGAGACACATGGGGCATGGCTCGCAACTGGTATAAATTACACAGTCGCTTAAATCGAAGGTTTTCAACTTTTTGGCTGCAAGACGAATGGCAGAAATTTCAGCATGAGCAGTTGGGTCAATGTCTGTAGTCACTCTATTTGCACTTTTGGCGATAAGTTTGCCATCCTTTACAATCACAGCGCCAAAGGGGCCACCCAGAGCCTTCCTTACATTTTCCTCGGATAGTTTAATTGCCATCCGCATAAACTTCTCGTGCTGTTTTAGATCTTCCATAAATCCATCTTGCAAAAGAAAACCCCATCCATAAGGCGGGGTTTTCAAATTTTATTAAAAATAACGGTTTTATGATAAACCAAGTATCTACTTTTTATTTTTTTTCTTTCTTATAAGACTCATTTAAGCCATTAACAACCTCTTTAGTTACATCCAGGCTTTCGTCTGCAAATAGGACTGTAGGGTTGGTTTTTGAGTAGGTAAGAACAAGCTTATAACCTTTTTCTTTAGCATAGCCCTTTAAATATTCAGCAACTTTGTCGTATAGCTTAGCGTTTTCTGCAGCAGATTCATTAGCTAAGGCCGAGCTTGCATTTTGGTTAAATGCTTCCAATTCTTGTTGCTTACGCGCCAGTCTTTGCTCGGTAACCGCACGCTGGTCTGCACTTAGAGTTTGTGCACTTTGACGGTATTCTGCAACTTCTCGTTGAAACGCATTACCCTTCGCTGTTAAATCTGTTTGTGCTTTCTTAGATTTTGCTTCAAGCTTTGCCCTGATATCTTTATAAAACTCTGCATTAGCCACTAATGAATCGGAGTTTACATATACCACTTCTTCTGATTTTTTATCTGAAGCTGCTGCTGATGTTGCAGGAGCGCTTGTTTTAGGTTGTTCTTTATTGCAGGAAACTACAACAGCCGCAAACACTAATCCTGCACCTAGTTTAGAAAGTGTTAACAATGTTTTATTCATCTTTTGAAATAATTTATCGCAAAGATAAGTTTTCGATCGAAGTATGAAAGGGGAAGTTTTTATAGCTGTTGGCTGTTAGCCATTAGCTTTATAGCTGTTAGCTCATAGCTAATTGCTTATGGCTGTTAGCTCATAGCTCAAGCCTCATCGCTGATACCTCATACCTGACACCTCAAACACCATGTCATTTTTTCTCCACAATTAACAAGAAAACCGGTTTAAAGCGTTAAATTTGAAGCTATTGTTTAATTCAAACTAATGAGCGAAGAAACGGAAAACAAATCTAATTATTCGGCGGATAACATACAGGTATTAGAGGGTTTGGAAGCTGTGCGTAAGCGCCCAGCGATGTATATTGGAGATGTGGGTATTAAGGGCTTGCATCATCTTGTATATGAGGTGGTTGATAACTCGATTGACGAGGCGCTTGCTGGATATTGTACAGACATCTATGTAACAATTCATAAAAATAATTCCATTACAGTTGAAGATAACGGCAGGGGGATTCCCACCGGGATGCACTCGAAAGAGAAAAAATCTGCTCTCGAGGTTGTAATGACGGTTTTACATGCCGGGGGTAAATTTGATAAAGACACTTATAAAGTTTCCGGAGGTTTGCATGGTGTGGGTATTTCCTGCGTTAACGCGCTTTCGACCCACCTTAAAACGGTAGTACACCGCGAAGGCAAAATCTTCACTCAGGAGTATGAACGGGGTAAGCCTATGTTTGACGTTAAAGTCATTGGCGAAACCGAACGTACCGGTACTTTCCAAACCTTCCAGCCCGATCCTGAAATTTTTACTTTAACTACTGAATATAAGTTCGATACGCTTGCAGCCCGCTTACGCGAGTTAGCTTACCTTAACAAAGGTATCAGGTTAACCTTAACAGATGAACGTGAGGCTCAGGAGAACGGCTCTTATTTAAGTGAAGAGTTTTATTCTGAGGGCGGCTTGCGTGAGTTTGTTAAATATCTTGACGGAACTCGTACTCCTTTAATTCCTGAGCCAATTTATCTTGACGGAGTTAAGCAAGGGGTTCCTGTGGAGATGGCGCTTCAGTATAATGAAACATATACTGAAAATGTGCATTCGTATGTTAATAACATTAACACCATAGAGGGAGGAACTCACGTTGCAGGTTTTCGTCGCGGATTGACCCGAACGCTTAAAGCATACGCTGAAAAGTCTGGCTTACTTAAGAATGTTAAGGTTGAGATTACTGGGGATGACTTTCGTGAAGGCTTAACTGCCGTTGTTTCGGTTAAGGTTGCCGAGCCTCAATTTGAAGGGCAGACCAAAACAAAATTAGGAAACAACGAGGTTACAGGTGCTGTTGACGTTGCCGTGGGCGAAATTTTGGGTAACTACCTGGAAGAGAATCCTAAAGAGGCTAAACTTATTGTTAATAAAGTCCTCCTTGCTGCCACAGCCCGTGCGGCTGCACGTAAAGCAAGGGAAATGGTGCAACGTAAAAGTGTAATGGGAGGCTCTGGCCTGCCCGGTAAACTTGCCGATTGTGCTGATAAAGACCCTGCTAAATGTGAGTTATACCTGGTGGAGGGAGACTCTGCGGGTGGTACTGCTAAGCAAGGCCGAGACCGTAATTTCCAGGCTATTCTGCCATTGAAAGGAAAGATCCTGAATGTGGAGAAAGCCATGGAACACAAGATTTACGAGAACGATGAGATTAAAAATATCTTTACAGCTCTAGGTGTTAGCATCGGTACCGCTGATGATGCAAAGGCTTTAAATCTTGATAAACTACGTTACCACCGTATTATCATCATGACGGATGCTGACGTGGACGGTTCTCACATTACCACACTGATTCTGACGTTCTTCTTCCGTTATATGAAGGAGCTGATTGAATATGGGTATGTGTACATTGCCGCTCCGCCGTTATATCAGGTTAAAAAAGGTAAGGAGTTTGAATATGCCTGGAATGACGATCAACGTGACGCTGCTGTTCAACGCCTGAAGGGTGCTGGTAAAGAAGATAGTGTACATATTCAACGCTATAAAGGTTTGGGAGAGATGAATGCTGAGCAGTTGTGGGAAACAACGCTTAATCCTGAAACCCGTACTTTACGCCAGGCTACCATTGAAAATGCTGCTGAATGTGACCATATTTTCTCTATGCTAATGGGTGACGAAGTGGCACCTCGCCGTGAGTTCATTGAGCGCAATGCGAAGTATGCACGTATTGATGTATAAATAATAGTAATTGATATTTAAAGCCATGTCTGGGTTGACCTCAGCATGGCTTTTTTATTTATGTTAATTGCTAAAATTTATTTTTAAAATTAACGATTGGCTTATCGCCGTTTTGTACGCTTATTTTGAAAAACATCAGATCAGCTATTGATGATGCTTTCTGCTTGGCTGCAGATGCGTTTTCACCTTCAAAATTTATATCTACGTTTTCGTAGAATAATGATTTCCAGCGGTCAAAATGTTCAGGTTTTAATTGAAATTGCTGATTAAGCTTAAAATGAACTTCCATCGGGTTGCCTTTAAAGCCACGGTTTCCTAAAATAATCGTTTCGAAGAAATCATACATTTTTGGAAGATGTAAGTTCCAATCGACATTAGCTATGTCATTGAATATTGGGCCGATAAGTGGATCGTTCTGGACGCTGGAATAAAAGGAATTGACCAATAGCTCGATATCTTCGCGCGATGTTATGTCTTTTTTCATTTCGTTAACTTTCATGATTAACTGTTATAGATGTCGCAAAATCTGCGCCTGAATGCATTTGATAATTAAAAATGAAGAAAATGCCAGGTTTGAAAAATGATGAAAGTCAAAAATTCAATTTTAAAGAAATTTTTTTTGAAGAGTAATCTATGATAGCTTCATGCTTCATTAAAATATCGCCACCGATAACTCCTAGTATCGCACCTACTTCCAATTGCTGATAAGCTTCGTTTATAATGGCAAGGTCGAGCACTGCTGTTTCAAAATGTTCAATAACCAGGCTTCCAATATGTAGGTGTGGAATGGTTACTGTATAGCTTGCCATGGTGTTGGTGCCAAGCCCTGTAGATAACTTGTCGCTTAACAGAAGTGTTTCTTTGTCGATATATTCTTCTACGGTTGTTTTGTCTAAGACCGTTCGAGAGGCTCCAGTGTCTATTACGGCCTTAAACGGCTTGTTGAAAGCAACGACTTCCACAAGAATGTGGAAGCCGTCGTCGTGTAAGTTTATTATTTCTAATGGGATTTCAATCATCCGTGATTTTCTGTACTGCTATTGGATCTGGCTAAGTGGGGTTTGCGTGAGGGATTGCAGCGGAAAGCCCACAGCCCCCCTTCGGGGCGAGGACTTGTCCAAAGGACTCCTTCGTGAGTAGCGGAAAGCCCGGCCCGCAGGGCACGCCCAAATTTTATATTAAGTTAGCTTCTGCTAATACATTATTCATTGCCCTAACGGCGTCAGCGCTTTTGTTAAATGCAGCTTGCTCTTCGGCGCTTAATGGAAGGTCAAGAATTTTTTCTACGCCATTTTTGCCTATAACTACTGGCACAACCAACGAGATGTCTGATTGTCCGTATTGTCCGTCGAGGTATACGCCGCAAGAAATAAGCCTTTTCTGGTCGCGTACAATACTTTCAACCATTTGAGCCGTACCAGCACCCGGGGCATACCAGGCAGATGTGCCAATTAGTTTGGTTAATGTTGCACCGCCAACCATGGTAGATTGCACCACTTTTTCCTGTTGTTCCTTGCTTAGGAATTGAGTAACAGGAATACTGTTCCAGGTGGCGTGATTAATCAACGGAATCATGGTTGTATCGCCATGGCCACCTATCACCATAGCATTTAAGTCGGAAGGAGAGCAGCCTAACTCGTGGCTTAAATAAAATTTAAACCGGGCAGAGTCTAGTGCGCCCCCCATGCCTAAGATTCTGTTTTTAGGCAAGCCGGAAGTTTTTAAGGTTAGATAATTCATGGTATCCATAGGGTTAGATACCACAATGATGATGGTATTTGGCGAGTATTTTAGAATGTTTTCGGTAACAGACTTAACAATATCAGCATTAGTGCCGATAAGCTCTTCGCGGGTCATACCAGGTTTGCGGGGCAGGCCGGAGGTTATTACTACCACACTAGAATCCGCAGTGGCTGCATAATCATTAGTTACGCCTTTAATTTTAGAGTCGAACCCTAATAAGGCTGCGGTTTGCATCATGTCTATTGCCTTGCCTTCGGCGAAGCCTTCTTTGATGTCTAATAAAATTAATTCTTCTGATAGGGCTCTTCTGGCAATATCATCGGCACAAGTTGCGCCAACTGCACCGGCTCCAACTACTGTTACTTTCATATGGATATAAGGTTAATGATGATGATTTCTAAGTTAGGAAAATCAGAATAGCAATGAAATTGTTTTGGGGTAAATTGTATCGTTTATCAAATTAATTTCGTCATGGCTTTACGCTAAACGCATAACACTAGGTCGAAGATGTCTTTAATGCTTGATATTTCTGGATTTGAAGCACTTTTTCAGGTGAATTATCGGCCGTTGTGTGCTACGTCTTACCGCATAGTTCAAGATAAAGATATTGCCGAGGATATTGTACAGGACGTTTTTTTTAAACTTTGGGAGAAAAGGGAGGTATTAATCATTAACACTTCCCTAAAGGCATATCTTTTTCAGAGCACTATTAATCAATCCCTTAATTACATTAGAAAATACAAGAACGCATTGAAGCGTGAGAGTGCTTATGGTGAGGATACTGCCAGCCATAGCAATTTTGTTGAGCAGGCAATGGCCCTTAAAGAAATTGGAAGCAGGGTTGACACGGCTGTGAATGCTTTACCCGAAGCTAGCCGGACTGTTTTTGTATTAAGCAGATATGAGCAGCTAAGCTATAAGCAAATTGCTGTTAAGTTGGATATCTCTGTTAAAACCGTTGAGAACCATATGGTAAAAGCCTTGAAACATCTTCGTAAGTGGCTTTTGTTTTTCGCCGTATTATTTTTCTGGAATTTTTTTAGCTAAGTGTAGGGTAGGATTATTTCGCTGTGTCTTATTATTAAACGACGAAATATGGAAGAGCAGATTTTAGCTGAAGCAATTGAACAATGTAAACACGAAGGCTTGGCCGCGACTGATTTGTTTGAGGTTTTATCTTTGGTGCAATTGGCCATTGTTTAGTATGAGCGACGAAAAGTTTTGGGGCTTGATGAGCAGGTATGTATGCGGTGAGCTTTCTCTGAAAGAAACTGAGGAACTGCTGGAATGGTTGGGCGACGACCCCGCCCGTGCGGATTTGCTTAAAGAATTTCAAGACACATGGGACAGAACCAAAAATTATCCGGAAAATTTTAAAGTGGACACCCGCGCTGCATGGCAAAAACTACGAACTTCAATAAGCGTTGAACCTCCAAAGCCCAATGTAAAAACTATTGGATTTAATACATGGATCGCTATTGCCACTAGCATGGTGCTTGTTGCAACTGTTGGCTGGCTGTTGTTCAGGCTCTGGCCGTCGGGTAAATTAATTGAGGTGGAAACTTTTGCGGGCCAGCATAAAGAAGTTGTCTTGCCGGATGGAAGTAAGGTATGGCTGAATGTGAATAGTTCCATAAGTTATGCTGATAACTTCAATGATGGTAGCCAGCGGGAGGTGAAGCTTAAAGGCGAGGCTTTTTTTGAGGTCGAGAAAAATCCAACGAAGCCCTTTCTGATTTCTACCGGAAAAACTCTAACCACAGTGCTTGGTACATCTTTCGATGTTAAACAGGAAAAAGAGGGCACTATCAGAGTGGCGGTTGTTACGGGGAAAGTATCTTTCAAGTCGGTTAAGAATCCAAGGCAAGAGCTTATTTTGGAACCGGGTGAGGCTGGTGTTATTTCAAGTGAGGGTTATGCCGGCAAATCAAAGTACAGTGATAAGAATTTCCTTTATTGGAAAAACAAACAGCTCAATTTTGAAAATGTTCCATTATCGCAAGTGATTGAAACGCTTGAAGATGCTTATCAGGTTAGTTTCCAGCTCATGGATTCGGCTTTGCTTGAGCGTAAAATTACAGCTTCATTTAAAGAAGCATCCCTTACGGAAGTTACGAATGTGCTTGAAGCTCTGTTTGGGATCAGTATTAGAAAATCTGCATCTGTTTACGTCGTTGAAAAACGGTAAGTAACATCTAATCCTTGTAAAACGATTTTTAATAAAGGCGGCAGCCTTGATGGCCATACTGCGCATTTGCCTTAGTAGTTCTGTTCAGCAAATTTAAGCAGGCCTGTTTCGGTTAATTGTAACCATCCTAAACTTACCCATGCTCTGTTTATGGACATTCAGAACGTAAGCAACGGACATAACGAGCTGGCATATTCTATAATTCTAATAAAAACAAAGTTGACAAAGCAACCCTGGCAGGGATGATACCGTCTATTTATTACAGAAT
>CBIHNR010000054.1:0-28515 GCA_966211215.1 uncultured Pedobacter sp. | reverse complement strand
TACGAAATTAATTGCTGCATTAGTTTTGAACCGCAATGTTTTAGATACCTGAAGATCAGCGCTAACATTTGGCTGCAGGTTTGTACTATACTGATAATTACTTACTGTGTTGACATAGGCAATGGGATTGTCCTGCCCGTTCATGATACCAGGCAATGAGAAATAGCTATTCTGCGGATTTCCATTGGCATCTATATCATTGACAGGCAAAAGAGGAGTACGCGTAAGCGCAATCATGTATGGGGTTCCTCCATTTAAATTCCAGTATTGATCGCGCCGGCTACGGGAAAAACCAATATTGGCCGTAAATTTCAGCTTGTCAGAAACTTTGTAATCCAGATTGAATCGGCCCGTAAACCTTTTAAAGCCTGTAGCAACCATCGCTCCCTCCTCGTTGGTATAGGAAGTACTGAAGTTATATTTTACCGCCTCGCCTCCTCCGCTAACAGATAGGTTATAATTTTGATTAACACCAGTTTGAGTAAGCCCATCGAACCAGTTTGTATTGTTCTGATAGTACTTTAGAGATTCGTAATTGGGATCATCTATCAAAGGCTGAACATCTGCATGAAGAGGATTGATATTTCCAAAGTTTTGTAAGCCTTCTAATACCATCGCTTTATACTGCCCTGCATCCAGTACCGGAATGGGTTTTGGCCCTTCTACCAATCCAAGGCGTGTAGTGAACGTAATGTTGGTAACCCCCGGGCGCCCCCTCTTGGTAGTTATAATAATTACGCCATTGTTAGCACGCGACCCATAAATAGCAGCAGCATTCGCATCCTTCAATACGTCCACGCGCTCGATATCGTTAGGGTTTATATCGGCAATCGGATTAGTCCGGGCAACGTCAGTTCCGCCTTGAGCATTTGAGATAATTGGAACACCATCAACAATATACAAAGGCTGGGCATTGCCGGTAACGGTTGCAACACCCCGAATGCGTACTTCTGCTCCACCTCCCGGATCTCCGGATTCGCTTACGATCTGCACACCTGCTGCCCTGCCCTGAAGCATTTGATCGATAGAGGTAGCTGGCTCTCTTTCAAGAATGTCGCCTTTTACGGATGTTACTGCGCCTATGATATCGCGCTTCGGCGTATTTAGAAAACCGGTGCTCGGCGCATCTTCTTTTTTACTGGATATCACCACCTCGGTCAGTGCACTGCCGTTTGCTTCCAAACTAACGTTAATTACCGACCGTCCATTAATGGCTTCAATTTTTGTCTTTGAACCTATGTAAGAGAATCTTACCCTGTTCTTAGGGTCGGAAATGCGAAGAGTATAGTTTCCGTTTGCATCGGTATTTGCACCGTTAACCTGCCTGTCGTTCGCATTGATCTCCACCACAGAAACGCCTATCAATGTTTCTCCCGAAGGGCTTTCGGTTACTTTTCCTTTAAGCACCTGCGTTTGCCCTTTTGCTAAAGGCAAAAAGCAAAAGACCGCAACCATGGCAGCCAGGCACCTGATTATCTGTTTTTTAAACATATAAAAATTCTTTAATCATTTAAATTAAGTGGGTAGCATCCCAGGTATTTCTGCCTAAAACAGCGGAATTAATAAGTTATTCGATTTATAAACGTACCCTGTATTGCTCGGGCCCACATACAGCTGAGTGCCAATAGTGGCTGAGGAAGGGGGGGTATTAGTATTGGCAACGGCATTGCCATTGTCTGAGAAAATAAGCGATCCGCCAGCTTCTGCAGTTTTTGTGCCCGTAAGAGCGGCCTTGTTTAAGCTGGTGTTGACAATTTGATGTTTAACCAAATTAGAAAATTGCGTGGCTGAAAGCTGTCGCCCATTGAGCTGCATTTTTTCAATATTTAGCCCGGCAGCCCTTATTGCATCATTGGAGGGAATAAGGTACGTTGCACTTCTGCTGCTTACGCCATAAGTATTCATCAGATTTGCTTTTTGTATTGCAGCCATAAATAACCTAAAGTCAGGCTCTATACTTGCTTGCCATAAAGCACTTTTCTCTCTATCTGACTGGTAAAATCCATTATTTATTACCTGGATATAACCGTTGCTCGCCCTAATATCCTTCCTTATAAAGTCTGCATCGGTTTTTAAAGATGCCGCAGCCAGAGTAGCTCCGTTGGAAACTCTTAAATTACCTGTACGGCTTTTGATTTGTGCAGAAGTCATTAATGTATCTGCCAGAATATAGTTCTCTAAAATCCCTTCGATATAGGATGGAGAAAGTGAATCAATCTGATTTTGCACTTTTGCGAGCGCAGGGGCTATGTATTGATCTAGCAGAGCATTTGCAGGCACCAGAATAGTGGTGAATGCAGGGGTTCCACCCTGACTGTTAGTAACCGTATTACCTACTGTTTTATATTCTACAGATATATTGGCGCCTCCGTTTAAAAGAGGATAGGTTACCAGGTAAACGGAGTCTATAATTCCATCCCTGTTCCTATCGAAACTGTTTTGGCGGTCATAAGTCTTATCCCGAAGTACTTTAAGTAATTTGTAGAATGTTGAATTTGCAAGTTCCGGATCTGATTGAAATAGTTCTTCCAGATTAGGTATCGGCACCATCACTTCGGGAATCCCGTGAATAACCCCGTTATCAGCATCTATGTCTTGTAGAGCCTTTATTACCTCTATGCCGTTTACCTTAAAGCTATTTTCAACAGTAATATCAATATCAACGTATTTTCTAAGCCGGGTTAAATAGCGTTGATTTTTGCTATATAATTTGTTTAAAGAATTGTAATAGCGATCTCTAAGATCATAGTAATACCACATGTTATTGACAATGTGATAACTCGCAATTTTGAATAGTTCTGCCTCGGGTACAGCGTTTATAGATGCATAGCCTTTATCTGTAAGGAACTTCGAGAAAGCCTCATTGGTAGGAGCAAAAACGGTGTAAGATCCACCATTTACAAGAAATTGGGCAACATTAGCACGATCAAGAGCTTCGGCAAACATGCTGAATTCCGGATTGCTCTTAATCCGATCATACAGATACCCTCCCTTGGGATTACTGGAGTTCCAATAGTCGTCGAAATTTTTGTTACAACCAGCTAACGAAAAGGCCACGAAAAGTAGTAATACCACCCGCAATGGGTAATCTTGTCTTCGTAAAAATTTGAACATTTTATTATAATTTGGTTAATTAAAAACAATTTGAGTTCGCGGTTTTCTCAAGGCCTCATCCTCCGCCTTATTAATATTGGCCTAGCCTCTTTGATTTGCCGCGGTTAATTTCTCAGCCACACTCATTCTTTATTTGGCCAATTAATTTCCCCGACTTAATATTCAGGAGCCAAATAGTTTATAAATCAGTTAATCGAAGGTAGATGGAAGCAATTTCAGGGAATAGCACGATTGTGTAAATTGCTATATTAATTGTTTAAAAAACGCCGTTTACAACGTTCCTGACGTTTTTTTCGTCGAATTGCGCCAACGTTGGCGCAATTAGGAAATAACAATTGTTGGAGCATGTCTCTGTGTGGCTATTATTTTCAGGCTTGCTTCGATTGGGCATACTGGTTCAGGTTCGACAAAGCGTAACTTGTGCCTGCCAAGCCTGCAAGCAGCTAATCTTTCTCCAGCGGCTAATATTAACTGGTATATAAAATATCTAATCGAAAACAAGCAAAATTTACTTTCAATGGTTATATAGGGCAAACTTTAAACTTGGAGGGAAATATAAATATTCGCGATACGTCTAATACAGAGGCTCTTCTGGAAGACATCCTGCAGGCTATCTATCAAAAATATGGCTATGATTTCAGGCAATACTCCCAGGCACACATCAGGCGCCGGGTAATGAACAGAATGGCAATATCGGGAGTGGCTTCTTTTTCCGATGTAAAGTTAAAAGTCCTGAATGATGAGATATTTGCCGCTGCACTTCTGCAAGATTTATCCATAACCGTAACCGAAATGTTTCGCGATGCCGGCTTTTACAAGTCATTACGCGAGAATATTATTCCAATACTAAAAACATACCCTTTCATAAAAGTATGGCACGCCGGCTGCTCGTCGGGAGAAGAAGCATATTCGGTAGCTATTATTTTGCAGGAAGAAGGCTTGTATGACCGGACAACGATATATGCCACAGATTTTAATCAAAAAGTATTAAATAAAGCCAAAGAAGGGATTTTCTCAAACGAATTAATAAAAGAATATACCCTGAATTATCAATTATCTGGCGGCAAAGAGCCCTTTTCGAACTATTATACTTCCGATTATGGGCATGCCATCATGAAGCAATCTTTAAAAAGAAATATCGTGTGGTCTAATCATAACCTGGTTACCGATAGCGTATTCGCCGAAGTACATCTGGTACTGTGCCGAAACGTGCTTATTTATTTTGACAGGGACTTACAAAACAAGGTACAGAGATTGTTTTTCAACAGCTTAATTAATGGAGGAATTTTATGCTTGGGTGCTAAAGAGAGCTTGCGATTTACTGATCTGTTTAGCCAATACACAGAATTAGATAAACAACATCGAATATTTAAAAAGAAATATTGATATGCGTTACGAGGCGATTGTGATGGGGGTATCTTCAGGTGGCATGAGTGCTTTAAAATTTATATTTTCCGTATTACCAAAGAGTTTCAATACCCCAATTATTATTGTTCAGCATGTTGGGCCTCATTCTAACAACCAATGGATACAGCTTTTAAATAACACAAGCGCCCTGTATATAAAAGAACCTGATGAAAAGGAAAAAATTGAAAGAGGATCAGTTTACATTGCGCCATCCAACTATCACCTGCTAATAGAAAAAAATAAAACCTTTTCCCTCTCAATAGAAGGCCGTGTAAATTATGCAAGGCCATCCATTGATGTGCTGTTTGAATCAGCTGCCGAAGTATATACAGATAGGTTGATCGGTGTAGTACTTACCGGTGCAAGCAATGACGGGACAAAAGGCTTGAAAAAAATAGTAGACTGTGGCGGACTGGCCATTATACAGGACCCCACAACTGCAGAATCATCATTCATGCCCACATCTGCAGCAAAAGCTGTTAACACAGATTTCATTTTGCCATTGCAAGGCATTACGGATTTACTAATACAATTAGATAAGGGAACCTCTAAAAACTCCATATAACCCTTCTCTTTTGTCCAAAGGGCTCCTTCGGAGGAGCTACGGTGTGTACACATCTTTTGTAGATTCAGTTCTTTCTTTTTCTTTTCCATTCGATGAAAAGAAACAAAAATCTTGTGCCTTGCGAGGTGCCTTTTTTCGCACATTCCTCCGCGCAAATTCACTTATCAGCCGCGCGGTGCTGCGCCGGCCTTTCCCTTTCGCACATCCCACCGCTTCAGAAAACCCGACAATGCACCTTCCTCATACACAAGCCGCTGATAAGTGAATTTTACCCAGGCACTTCGCAAGGCACCGCCTCCGAATCAAGGGTTCTGCCTATTTCAAATGCCCTCCTGCAAATCGTCTAAATAAAAAACTTGTGCACACAGTAGCTTTTGTCCGAAGGACTCCCGTGGAGGAAAAGGAAAAAGGGATAAGGCTAAAAAAAGCTGTTTTTTGGAGGTTCCCATAAGCAAATTAAACACATTAAAACCTGCTTTCGCCAGTTTAGCCAATCAGAAGATAGCCGATGCTATAAATTGGGTCAGGGGCTTTGTTTTGTAGAAATCTCTTATGCATGTTAGCTTAAAAAAACAAACAACTTAATTGCTTGCTTGTTAAATATTTTTCCATTATTGGCTTCACAAAGCAGAGGAAAACGAGGAATACAAACTAAATCGTTTAGTTTGCCATCAGGGGTAATGCACCTCGCCAGTAGAAGGCACTAAAGTTAGCCAAATGGAAATATAACTGAGTGAATTAAAGAAAGCCGTTGAAAATTAAATTGAGAAGATCCCTCGAAAAATACACTCTGTTTTTAGAGGAGCCCCTTAAAAAAACAGATCTATGAACCTATCTATCCAAGCAAAATTACTTACCGGATTCACAGTAATCACGTTGCTCCTTGCATCTGTCGGTTTCATCATGATCAATAAACTATCAGAAGCAAACGACAGGTTAAATGAATTAGTAGATGTTTCTGCAAAAAAAGTTGGACTTTCTAAAGACTTGCTTGTAGATGTTTTGCAAGCTACCCGACAAGAAAAAAATATGATTCTGGAAAAAGCGCCAGCAAAAAAAACCTTTTATCAGAGTAAAATGTACGAAGCCATTTATGCCGTGGATAAAAAGGTACGGACATTACAAAATTTACTTAATACTGAAGGTGCCAAAGACCTGAATGAATTTAAAACTGCATGGAATAATTATAAAATTACCCTAAATGAAATTGTTGATCTGGCTTCGAGAAATGAAACGGCCAGGGCATTTCAACTATCCAGTTCAAAGGGGTATGATACCCGCGAAGAGGTAACTGATATTATACAAAGGATAGTAGAGCGCAACGAAGCCAAAATGCGTGATGATAAACAAAAAAGCGATGAAACGTACAGCTATTCTCTCGCTCTTATTATAGCATTAATTCTTACGGGTATTTTAATATCAGTCCTTATCTCCTATTGGATCATTCGGGCAATCGGCAAACGAATAACTTTTATTGCCAGAGAAGCCGAAAAAATTGCGAGCCGTGAATTTAGCGGCGGCAAATTAGAAGACAATACGAATGATGAATTGAAAGTAATTTTCAATTCATTGAGCAATATCAATGAAAGCTTCCGCGAAGTAACAGGAAATGCAAATGCTGTTGCATCAGGAGATTATGCTATCAGCATAAATCCCCGGTCGGATAAAGATGTATTAGGGAATTCCTTAAAAGAGATGACCAGCTCTTTACGGGAAAAAACAGCAACAAACGAAAAACACAACTGGCTTGCCGCGGGGCAAAATTTGCTTAATGAAAAGCTTAGAGGCGACCAGAGCATAAGCCAATTGGCAAACAATACCATCAGCTTTTTATGTTCTTACCTAAAAGCCAATATAGGTGTGGTCTATCTGCATGATAGCATTGAAAACACATTGATTCTTAGTGGGCAACATGCCTATTTATCGCCGCCGGATGCGAAAGAAAAATTTGTTTTAAATGAAGGGCTGATTGGCCAGGCTGCGCAAGAACAAAAACAGATTTCTATAACAGATATAACCGAAGAGCAAATACGCATCACCTCCTCAGTTTTAGATGCAAAGCCTAAACATTTACTCATTACGCCTTTCATGTTCGAAGGCAAAACACTGGGTGTAATAGAAATTGGGCGGCTCAGCGATTTCACTGATACGGAAAAGGAATTTATTAACAGCTCAATGGAGAGTATTGCAATAGCTGTTAACTCGGCCATCGCCAGAAAACGCATACAGGAATTGCTTGAAGAAACCCAGAGCCAAAGCGAAGAACTTCTAACTCAGCAAGAAGAATTGAAGCAAATGAATGAAGAGCTGGAAGAACAAACACAAAACCTGAAGCAACAACAGGAAGAGCTTCAAATGTCTAACGAAGAGCTGGAAGAACAAACGCAGTCGTTGGAAATGAAAAACAAGGAGGTAGAATTAGCCAAGTATGACATTGAGCAAAAAACCCGGCAACTGGAACTGAGCAGTAAATATAAATCCGAGTTCCTTGCAAACATGTCTCATGAATTGAGGACTCCCCTTAATAGCTTGCTGATTCTTTCAAAAGACCTTTCAGAAAACAGGCCGAAAAACCTCAACCAAGATCAGATTGAAAGTGCCAATATTATTTATAAAAGCGGGCATGACCTGCTGAATTTGATCAACGAGGTTCTTGACCTGTCTAAGATTGAAGCGGGCAAAATGGTTATCAATATAGAACGGGTTTCTTTAAGAAGCTTTACAGATTCCCTGCTTCGTGATTTTAAACATTCCGCAGAACAAAAGGGATTAAGCCTGACTTCAAAATTCGATACAGACCTACCTGAATATATCCGCACTGATTCACAACGCCTCAACCAGATATTGAAAAACCTCTTATCTAATGCCATAAAATTTACCGAAAAAGGTAGCGTAAACGTTAGCATTGGCCGGCACACAGAAAACACAATAATTATTTCGGTGGCCGACACCGGAATCGGCATTCCTGGAGACAAACAAATGGCAATATTTGAAGCCTTCCAACAGGCAGATGGGGGCACATCCAGAAAATACGGCGGCACGGGGCTAGGGCTATCTATATCAAAAGAACTTGCAAAGCTGTTAGGGGCTGAAATAAAATTGAGCAGCAAAATAAATGAGGGCTCAGTTTTCTCAATAATTGTTCCCCTGGAAATACACCAGCCCAATGAACAGGTAGAAAGCAAGCCTGAAAAACAACCAGCCTTGCATAAACCAAACTCTCAAGACAATAGCGCCTTTCTAAACTATCCAAGTATAGAAGACGACAGAAGTACAATAACTGCAAATGATACGGTAGTGCTCATTATTGAAGATGACCTGCAGTTTGCTTCCATACTTTTAAATCAGGCCCATCAAAAAGGGTTCAAATGCCTGGCAGCAGCTACAGGCGAAGATGGTTTAACCCTTGCCTTAAAATATAAGCCTCATGCCATTATTCTCGATATGGATTTGCCAGGCATCAAAGGGCATAATGTATTGCTTGAACTAAAGGCAAACCCGGCAATACGGCATATACCGGTCCATATAATATCTGTAAACGAACGGAAATTGGACACCATTAAAGACGGTGCCATTGAATATCTGGTGAAGCCCGTTAATAAAAAAGACTTGGAGGATGCCTTTAACAGGATTGAAAATTTTGTCAACCGGAAGATGAAAAACCTGCTGATTATAGAAGATGACGAAAACTCCAGGAAAGCAATCCGGAAACTAATTGGCAATGGCGATGTAACCTGCCTGGAAGCCGAGACTGGAAAAAAAGCCCAGGATTTATACCAGGAAAGCCATATTGACTGCATCGTGCTGGATCTGGGCTTACCAGATATGAGTGGGTTTGACCTGATACAAAAGCTGGAAAAAATTAAAGGCAGCATCCCGCCCATTATTGTTTATACCGGCAAAGAACTTACCCGCGAAGAAAATAACGAATTGCAAAACTATGCAGAGAGCATCATCATTAAAGGAGTAAAATCAGAGGAACGCTTACTGGATGAAACCGCCCTTTTCCTCCATAGGGCTATTAGCAACCTACCCGAATCAAAACAAGTGATAATAAGCAATTTGTATGATAAAGAAGCGGTTTTCTACTCCAAAAAGATATTGCTGGCTGATGATGATATGCGCAACGTGTTTGCCTTGTCTAAAGTGTTGAAGGAACGTGGAATGGAAGTTATCAAAGTGGAGAACGGCAAAATAGCATTGGACATGCTGGACAAGTATCCTGATATCGATTTAATATTGATGGATATAATGATGCCCGAAATGGATGGTTACGAGGCAATGAAACAAATACGCTTACAAGGCAGGTTTAAAAACCTGCCCATAATTGCACTTACAGCAAAAGCAATGAAAGATGACAGACAAAGATGTATTGACGCAGGCGCTAACGATTACATCGCTAAACCCGTTGATGTGGAACGATTGCTATCCTTAATGCGTGTGTGGCTAAGCAGATAAATCATTTTACAATAAGGTAAGTTTAAATCTTTAACATTGAAAAGCACCGTACATGAATACTAAGCCCAAAATATTAATCGTGGATGATAAGCCCGAGAATTTAATCGCCCTGAAAACAGTCCTCAAAGACCTGGATATAGAACTGGTGGAAGCAACAAGTGGCAACGACGCATTAAAGGCAACCCTTAATCACGATTTCGCATTGGCATTGCTGGATATTCAAATGCCTGAAATGGATGGATATGAGCTGGCGGGCATACTCCGCGACGAAGAAAAAACAGCACACTTGCCTTTTATATTTATTTCTGCAGTTTATACAGATAACCTGAATGTTTTTAAGGGATATGAAAAAGGGGCTTTCAGCTTTATAACCAAACCTTTTCAGCCTGAAATATTAATTAATAAGGTTAAGTTTTTTATCGACAAGCACCAACAGGAGGCTGCTTTGAACAACCTCAACAGAGAACTGCAGAACATAAATAAGGAATTAGAGGCATTTAGCTATTCCGTGTCTCACGACCTGCGGGCACCGCTACGGGCGGTTAGTGGCTATGCGTCAATACTTAGAGAAGATTACGGGCCACAATTAGATGAGGATGGGCTGCGCGTTATTGAATGTATCAATGATAATACAGCAAAAATGGGAACGCTGATAGATGAGCTCCTTGCGTTCTCAAGGCTTGGGCGGAAAGAAATACAAAAAACGGAAATAGATATCTACGAGATGGTTCGCGGAGTGGTTACGGATGTAAATAAGTCGGTGGAGCACGCGGCTGAGATAAAAATTAACAGGCTACATAAAGTAAGGGCAGACTATGTTCTGCTAAAACAGGCAATGTATAACCTTATTTCAAATGCGGTAAAATACTCCGCAAAAAAAGAGAATCCAGTAGTGGAAATATCGTCAAAGGAACAAAATGGTGAAGTTATTATTTCGGTAAAGGACAATGGGGCTGGTTTCGATATGAGGTATGCAAACAAATTATTCGGTGTATTTCAGCGCCTCCATTCTCAAGAAGATTTTGAGGGTACCGGGGTTGGGCTTGCCATAGTGCAACGGATAATTAACAAACATGGGGGCAAGGTTTGGGCAGAAGGAAAAGTAAATGAAGGGGCTACATTTCATTTCTCGATTAAGAACTAAAATATGATGGACCAGGAAGTGGAAATTCTTTTAGCAGAAGACAACGAAAGTGATGCGGAACTAACCATTCGAGCCTTGCGTAAAAATAATCTGGCTAACAAATTAGTACATCTCAAAGATGGCGCCGACGCACTTGATTTCATCTTTGCAGAAGGAAGCTATGCCCACCGCGACATACAAAATACACCCAGGGTAATTTTACTCGATTTGAAAATGCCAAAAGTTAACGGCATTGAGGTGCTTCAAAAGATTAAATCCGACAGTCGTACCCAAAAAATCCCCGTTGTTATGCTTACCTCCTCAAAAGAAGACCCTGATATTCAGGCATGTTATAAACTCGGAGTAAACAGCTATGTTGTAAAGCCTGTAACATTCGAAGAATTTGTAAAAGCTGTTTCAGATTTAGGACTGTATTGGATGCTGCTAAATCACTCGCCCAGGTAAGGAGCAATCAAGCTCGCCTAAAGCTTAAGCATCCAAATGGTTTAACGACTCAACAAAAACCTTAGGACTCTTTCCAAAATGCTTTTTGAAGCATCTGCTAAAATAGTAAGGATCACGAAAGCCAGTCTTTTCTTCAACCTCAGCAACCGTTGCGCCTTGCTGGCGGCACGCGTGCCGCGTGTGCTTACTAATTTTCTAATCTTTCTAAAAATCTCACTTTCAAACTAAACAAACAACCTTAACCACTTGATTATCAAATACAAATTCCATAACAAAGAAAGATTTACTTTGTCTGCTTGTCCCGAAGCTTCAGATATTGCACATTTAGGCCTGTCAAATCAGCCAAAGAACTTTCAGTCTCATATTCTTCCTCTGATTACTAGTAGCTGGATAATGATGACCGAACCAGATAAGGCATCGAGTAAAAACTCCATAACCCTTCTCTTTGTCCAAAGGGCTCCTTTGTCCGCAGGACTCCTTTGGAGGACGAGACGGGATAGAGATGAGGCTGAAAAAAAGCTATTTTTAGGTTTTTAGAGGTCTCTTAATTAAGAAAATAGCAAAGAATATCTTAAACATAATGCTCGGCACCAGATTATTTTTTTGATCTTAAAATAAAAGTAAATGACTTGCTTTTATTATTTACAAGCTTAGTTACTGTTCCAACGATATCACCTTTATCATTAATATCTAAAAGACGGGTGCCGCTTGCTTCCGGAATGTCTATTATCTTATAGTCGCCATTGGCATTGATAAGTAAACCATGCTGAAGTGTCTTTTTGTATGGAGAGCCGCTGCAGCTTACTTCTGCTTTAAATGAACCTACTTTTTGTCCCATATTATTTAGTCCTTCCAGATATAATTCATTGTTGATAGCTGCATCAAAGTTTTGAACAGCAAGAGTTCCATCCAAATTCATTATAAAAGGATATGTTTTATGAGAGCTGGTATAATAGCCAATAATATTAGTGTTGTTTATATCTGCTAAGTGGAAATAAGTAGCCTCACTAACAGGAAATCTTTTTGATGTGTATTGGTTGTTTTTTAAGAAGAATAAATATTTATAATACCCTCCGTACTGGTCATGTCCTCCCGCAATTAAACCATCATCGTTAATCACCATAGCTTCAGTAATACGTAAAGTGTTATCAGGGTATTGAATAGTAAACGCTGTTCCTGATCTATAAAGAAAACTCCTATGATACACGCCGTTAACAGAATGCTCGCCCACGATTTCAGATTTGTTATTAATGCATTTAGGAGTGTAATATTCATAAGCCGCAGAAACTAAATAAGGAGGAATGGGGAGCGTTTTTTTATGTAAATTCTCATCTACCAAATGGAACCAGTACCCATCATCATTAAACCGCATTCCTAGTATCTCACGTTTATTGTTGATTTTTGCGCTATAAGTATTCGAGCTATCTATCAGGGCAAATTCATAGTCGTTACTGTTGAAGTAATTCACAGCATTACAATCTGCATAAGTGGGTTTCGGAGCATTGGATGGCTTTCGAAGTACAAGATGCCAGAATTGAGAATTATCGTCAAAGCCTTCCAATATAATGTGTTCTCTACTATATTCTTTTACCACGTATATCATTGTATTGTTGGTGACAGACCAGTTTTTAGAACGCAGATATATAGACTGATCATCCACTTTTGCCCATGAATAATATTCATCTACATTGTTGTCTGAAATAGGGTTGCCATATTTGTGATTAGCCTGCGCTGTACCATCAGAATTTATAGTCAAATCGGAGCTCCATATCATTGGATCGTCTGCCTGACCATTATAGTAGTAGGTAAAGGTTGCTTTCCAGGTACCATCAAAAGTGAGTTTAGGCGGGATGGTTTCTTTCTTACATGCCAGTCCCGCAGATAGTAGAATTAACAGAAGAAGAGAAAAATATTTGTTCATTGGGATATTTGGTTTTGAATGGCAATGAAGTTTCGGCAGCAAGCAGTTTAGTCCGCTTGCTCTGATTTCATCAGTTCTTTTTATTGAAAATAATTTTAAAAACACCCTTATTATGGTGCGCTATTAGCGTTGTATCATCAAGGACTTGAATCTTTGTAAACTGACCATAACCGGCTTCAAATAATAGTTTTGTGGTTTTACCAAAGTCTTCGGTATAATATGCAAATCTGCCGCTGGTTAAAATCAGACCTCTGCCATCTGGGAAGAAAAAGACCATTCCGTTGTTGTTATGAATGTCTAAAGTAGATTTAACCCATTTTGCACCGCCGTCCTTTGTTATGTACAGAGCGTTATGGGTCCTTGGCAGGGCATACCCATTATTTTCATCTGTAAAATAGATGTCAGAAAAGTTTTCATTGTATGTTGTTGAGATTTTATAATCCGTCCATGTTGCACCTCCATCTGTCGTCTTTTTATATGTACCTCCCGCATAATAAGAGTCTCTGGGTTCGTATAGTACAAATCCCGTATTCTTATTTATAAAAAATAATTTGTCCGGGCTGAAATTCATAGAATATGGAATAGATACATTCCAGCTTAAGCCTCCGTTAGAGCTTTTATATACAGCAGATGCGGAAATCAAATAAAGGTTATTTTCATCAATAACTTTAAGATCGAGAATGGGGGCCGGGGCGGTGAATGTTTTAGTCCAGTTCAGTCCACCATCTGTAGTTTTATATAATTTTTCGTAGTTATACCCGCCGGTGAAAAATCCTACCGACGAACTAATCATCTTTAAGTTAGCAGCTCTCTCTTCGTCTGCCGAGGTGTAAATTGTCTGGATGTTATTTCCTGCCTTTTTTAAAAGCTTTACCTCGTCGCCGTTATTGCCAGTCGATAATAAGATCAGAGCAGTGTTAGTATCCAGAACATGTGATTCTGAAAAACCGCTGATAGATGCGGACCGTAAAAATAGACTATATTCAGGTCCAGTTCGCGTGAACTTTATGGTTTCATTACTTTCTTCTTTCTTGGTACAAGAACTAATTAAAAGCAGTAAAATAAAGGTTAAAGGTATTTTCATTAAATTATATAATTTTCAAATGTAAAATTTTTTTAAATACAGATTGGCAGTTAGTATAATTGAGGTTTGGTAAGATTGAATGCAGAAATGTTAGAAATCAATATTCAGTTTATAAGCAGAGGGTGATCCCTTACACAAAATCAATTTCAAATACACCTTTTCCTCCGCTATAATCAATTGCAGTGCTATACTTCCAATGATGCGCCTCAGTTACAAAACCCAGAAACTACTGGATTCTGATGTATATATTCCAATTTTTGATCTATTACCTCCGAGCTCCATAACTCTATCGATTTATTGCGCTGTTGCCAGAATTGTCTGTTTTTTTTATTGCTATTCTTTTTTCCTGCACGCTCCATTAACCAATGCATCCAGCAGGCGCAAAAGAAAAAGCCCTGTAAGTAAAGCATACAATCTGCAGATTACATTACAGGCTACGCTGCTTTAACCTTAGCAGGCTTCTGATAATTGGGAAGCCTATGCGCAGGGTTTTCTAATTATTGTGCTAATTTCTTTATACTAACTCACCGGGAATCTTAAGCATCCAACTGGCTTAACGATTCTACAAAAACCTTTGGGCTCTTTCCAAAATGCTTTTTAAAGCACCGGCTAAAGTAATAAGGGTCACGAAAGCCCGTCTTCTCCCCTACCTCAGCAACCGTCGCGCCAGGCTGTTTAATCAGCTCAAGAGCCTTCTTCATTCGATGAAGTGTTATAAATTCGGTAGGCGAATGGTTAGCCAGCCTGGAAATTTTCTTTTGAAGCAAGCTGGGGCTTACACACATCTGGTCAGCCAATTGGGTAGCGCCAAAATCCGCATTTGAAATATTCTCCCTGATTATTGAAATAACTTTTGCAAGGAAATCCGCATCCGGGTCACTTATTTCAACCTCCGCCGGAATATCACTTGGAGAGGTCGAGAAAAGCTTTCTTAATTTCCGCCTGCTTTGAATTAGATTATGTATCCTTAACTTAAATACTTCAATTTCAAAAGGCTTGCTTATATAATCGTCTGCCCCCGACTCTATTCCCTCAATCTGACTTTCCACATCTGCTTTGGCGGTTAACAATATCACCGGAATATGAGTTGTCTTAATATTGTCCTTAAGCTTTTTGCACATTTCAACGCCGGTCATTTCAGGCATAATCACGTCAGAAACAACAATATCCGGTGTATACTTCAGTGCCGCCTTTAAACCCTCTGCCCCGTTCCTTGCCTGGGTAACTTTGTAATTCGGCGAGAGCTGTTGAGTTATAAAACCTAAAAGCTCTTCATTATCCTCCACAACCAAAACATGCTCCCTGCCCTTTTCTGTGCTTAACTTATTTGCATCCTCATAAAATGGAGATTTACCTAAAAGGTCGGCCACTTGCCCTTTGTTGTAGATAATATCATATCCACCAGCGTTTTGTTCAATATTAAAGGGATAAACTTCTTTGCTCAGCGGTATCCTGACAAGAAACTCGGTTCCAACGCCAATCTTACTTTTTACTGCAATTATACCTTTATGCAACGAAACAAGCTCCTTCACAATCGAAAGCCCCAAACCTGTTCCTTTAGTGTCCTTATTCGTAATTGATTCTCTGTAGAACGGCTTAAATACCTTTGTTAGGTTTTCATCGGAAATTCCAATGCCGGAATCGCTTATAGAAATTTCGAAGTATTGGCTATTCTTTACCCATTTACCCACAGCCACATCAACATGATCTCTTAACGACTCGGCATTTTCGATAGATTGGGTTCTGATTTTTATTGTTCCGCCTTTATTGGTGTAATTAAAAGCATTTGAGATAAGATTAAAGATAACCTTCTGAAGCTTGGTTGTATCTGCATAGCCTTCAACAAGCGGATCAGCATGTTCAACTGAAAATGCTATTTCCTTTTCTTTTGCAAGCTCCTGAAAAAGTACAGCTATTTCATCTGTAAGAGTACTGGGATTAATGTGCTTAACCACCAAAGGAAGGCTTTTATTTTCAAGGCTTCGAAAATCCATTAACTCATTGATGAGGTGTAACAGCCGCCCGGCATTCCTTTTCACCACCAACAGATTCTCCTCCGTATCGGCATCATTTATTTTTTTAGATAAAAGCCTGTTAACAGGGCCAATAATCAGTGTAAGAGGCGTCCTGAACTCGTGCGAGATATTGGTAAAATACTGCAATCTGTATTCGCTTATTGCTTTAATCCGGCTGTTTAGTTTTACCACCTGGTCACGGCTTTCTTCAAGTTGCGTATTTTGCTGTTGGATAACTTCAGTACGCTCCTTTACCAAAATATCCAGTTTACGCTTTTGCATTCTCAAGCTTCTGGTTCTATACTTATAAAACCAAACAGCGGCACAAATAAGCGCGAATAGTACTAAAAGTTGAAACGTGATTGTTTGCCACCAGGGAGGTAGAATTTCAAGATTTAAAGTCACCTCCTGCTTATTCCATACGCCATCATTATTAGATGCCCTTACCCGAAATACATATTCTCCCGGCTGCAGGCCTGTATAGGATGCAGATGTCTTACTTCCTGAAATATTCCATTCTTTCTCAAGGCCATCGAGTTTATAAGCATACTGGTTTTTTTCGGGAGATGTGAAACTTAAGCCGGCAAATTCAAACTCTATAAAATTCTGGTTATGCTTAAATGTGATGTCTTTTTCGAAACTTACACTTTGTTTTAGAGGGGAATCATCTGTACCGATAGATGCAGATCGATTAAAAATTTTTAAATCCGTTAGAACTACAGTGGGCACTAATGGATTAGGAGTAATATTATCAGGACGGAAATAATTAAACCCATTTGTACCTCCAAATAACATTTCACCTTGCTTTGTCTGGAAACAAACACCCTTTTCGAATTCGTTTCCTTGTAATCCATCATGGCTATTAAATGTGCTTACCTTGCCCGAAAATGGAGAGAATTTCACAAGCCCATTAACAGTGCTTAGCCAAAGGTTGTCTATTAATATTCCACAAATTATCTTGCTCGGCAGCCCGTCTTCTATTGAATAAACTTTAAAACGTTTCGTGCGAACGTCAAAGTAATTGAGGCCGTTATTGGTTGCAATCCATAAATTGCCTCGCCTGTCTTTTCGTATCGAGTTTACCCTATCGTTACTTAAACTGTTAACTCCAGCCTTGTGCCTGTATTGAGTTATAGTGCCCGTTTGCCTGTTGTAGCAATACATCCCGGCAAACAAAGAGATGAAATACACTTCATCTTTATTATACTCAAGCATTGCCCGAACCGAAGGGATTTTGATTTTTGGTAAAAGCGTTCCATCCTTAGGGTTATATATATAGAGGTCGGTAATGGAAGCCACCCATACTTTTCCAAGCTGATCTTTATGGACCATCCCAATTCTGCCCCCAATGGCAGTGGGAGAATTAGCAGGTTTAGCATTCAGCTTACTAAACGTTTTGGTGCCTTTATTAAAAGTAAATAAGCCGTTATTATTAGTACCAATCAATAATGTTTTGCTATCCAGCTCGGTAAGTGTTAGCACATTGCCATCTGTTAGGCCAGAATTTAGCTTTGGCGTACTTTTATAATTAAAAAACTCGCCGGTCGCAGCATTAAATTTACTTATCCCGCCCTCGTCCCTGGTGCCAACCCATATTTGGCCTTCAGAGTCCTGATAAAAGCATCTGACGTTGCTGTTGAACAGTCCTGACGGTTTGAAATTTACTTTGTAATGGATAAATCCTTTGCGATAAGGGTCGTAGTAGTTAAGTCCAGCATAGGTCCCAACCCAAATATAGCCCTTGCTATCTTTATAAAGTGCCCCTATTGCATTACTTGCTATACTGTTTGGATCGTTGGGAACATTGCTGTGGCCACTTAAAAATTCTACTTTTTTACTGCCGTAATTAAAAGCATACAATCCTCCTCCATCTCGCGCCCCAATCCATATTTTACCGTGTTCGTCTTCAACTACCCCTATTACATTATCAGTTAATAAGGAAGCTCCTTTTTCATAATGTGCTAAAAGAGTGCCATCGGGCTTTATTAAAAAGATGCCATCGGCTGAAGTGGATACCCAAATGTTCTTCCGGCTATCCTCGCTTATTGACCTAACGTTTAGTTTTTTGCCAGGCATAAAACGCCTTAGGTAGTTTTTTTCAGGACTATAAATGCCGAAACCAATACTTGAAGCAAGCCAAATCTGGGTCCTGGAATCTTCATAAACATCACTTATTATTTCTTTAGATATTAAGCGACTTTCTTTAAATACTGGGACTGAATTATTAGAAATCTTCTGGTTAAAATAAAACAAGCCCCTGTCTGAGCCAACCCATAGATGCCTCCTGCTATCAAGAAAAACCTTATAAATACTTGTTTTGAAGAGTACGGTGTCCGCATCAGAGAGATGTGGAATATCATTATAAAAACGTTCTTCCTTTCGGTTAAAAAAAGATATCCCCTGTCTTGTCCCTATCCATAAATTACCATTATCAGGGTCGCAGGCAATCGAGTTTACATAGCTATCCGTTAAGCCCTGCTCTGTTTTGTAAATTTTAAACCTAACACCGTCATATCGGGAAATGCCATCTTCAGTTCCCAACCATATAAACCCAAATTTATCCTGTGTAATGCAATTTATTTTATTGGACGAAATTCCATCATCGCGGGTTAAATGTTTAAAGTAAGGCTTACCAGTTTGGCCCCAACATACGTTCAGGCTGCATGTGGCCAATAGCACCAAAAAAAACAATGGAAGCAAATAGTTGAAATTCCTCATCCCAATAAATCCCGGCAGAAATAAACATAAAGATACCAATATTCCCCCGATTTCAGCCCTGTCAATTTCTATAGTTTTCTCTGCTCCAGCTAACCTTTCCCCTGCTTAAAACCCTTAAAACAGGCGCTATAGTGGCAAAATCGGGCAATTTCCGATTTTGTCCATTCGAATTCCGCTTCTGTCCATCAAGAAAAAGAGGAGGGCTCTGTTCCTTTGAATTATTAAAAGCGCACAAAAGCTAACTCAGATTTTCAGCAAGAAAAATCAGTCCTGCGGTGGAAAATGCGATTGTCCTTTTAGCAAAATTTAACTAACCAATTTAATTATGAAGCCTCAATTATTAAGACTCTCAAAGGAGCCTACTCAATCTTTTATCGTTAGGCAAGACCTTGCACCCGATGTTAATAATAAGTGGCACTACCATGTGGAAATAGAGCTCCTGCATTTTAACAAAGGAAAGGGTACCCAATTTGTCGGTGACAGTATAAAGCGGTTTCAATCGGGCGATGTTGTTCTGGTTGGGTCAGAATTACCTCATATATCCCGATTCGATGAGGTTTACTTCGAAAAGAATACAACCAGTCAGGTGGATATCAGGGTAGCACACTTTCATCCGAATTTTTGGGGCGAAACCTTTTTAAATCTTCCCGAAAGTAAAATCATTAAAGAGGTTCTTGAAAAAGCCAAAAGGGGCATTAAGGTTGGAGGCCCGGCCAAAAAAATTGTTGCCGAACTGATGGAGAAAATGCTGCAGGTTGATGGACTTGAAAGGATACTGCTATTAATGCAGGCGCTCCACGAAATCGCAAAATCGCCTAAAAACACAATCCTTTCGTCTATTGGATTTAAAAATGACCACGAAGAAAGTGAGAGGATCAGCGATATATACTCCTATACTTTCAAAAATTTTAAGAAGAAGATTTCACTGGAAGAAATTGCGGAAATTGCCAATGTTAGCCCTAACTCATTCTGCAGGTTTTTCAAATCTAAAACGGGTAAAACTTTCTCCCAGTTTATTTTAGAATTAAAGGTTGGGCATGCCTGTAAGCTTCTGATTGAAGACAACTTTACGGTAAAACAAATTTGCTTTGAAAGCGGATTCAACAACTTTGCAAGCTTCCATAAGTACTTTAAAGTAATAACGGGCAAAAGCCCATCAGCTTATCAAAAGGAATTCTTGAATAAAAACAAGGTTATACCAATGTATTATCAGGGCATCCCTCAATATAAAGAGGCCTGAGAAAAGTTGATAAATGAAGAGGCGCCGAGTTTCTACTGCCAGAAAGAAGGGCGTCGAGTCCTTTTTCAAGAGACTCGGCTAGGAATAATGTTATCATTTTCCTGTCCGTAGAGTTAAGCGACAGCGCTCTACGAATTGACCAATAGATTGTAGTCTCCAGACTCCCTGTTATTTATCAATCCGTAGTCTCGCTTCGCTAAGACTACGGATAAGATGCTTTCAGAAAGAAGGGCGCCGAGTCCTTTTCAAGAGACTCGGCTAGGAACCAAACGGCATCTTGGTTTCTGCAAGTGAATTCCTTTTCATAGAAGAGTCTCTTTTTCCTAGCAGAGTCTCTCGCAGAGGACTCTGCGCTTTGCCACTTCTTCAGATGGGATTTACCCAAAATGTGTTTTCCTTATAAGCGCAAGAATTAACAAAAGGATAAATAAGAGCACAAATGTACAATATACTACCCCCCTATGGCGCCGGGAGATTTTAAATCCTACTTGTCTTTCGTCCGGATCTGTTTTACTGGCGCCTAAAAGGCTAAACAGTAGGTGATGTAATAAAAAACCTATTGCCACGCATTGAAACAATAAGATAAGGGCTCTTTTATGTCGAGACTCTTGAAATTGAATAAATTGGACATCGATCAAAAGCTCTGCAGCGATAGAAAAAACGAACAGGAGTAGGATAGTAAAAAGAACCAACATCAATAATGCCCTAAACTGAGCAACATCAACGCTATGCCGCTTGCAGAAGCGTTGAAAAAACACATAATAAAAAGTAAGTATGGCTCTCCTCATTATTTAAGTTAGTAAGATGTTTATTTCACACTAAAATCTTAAATATTTAATATGAACTCTCCCCTTTTTGCAAATGTTTGAATTTAATAGGCTTTGATTTTTTAAGAGAAATGTAATCATAATATCAGGCTAGATTAGTTGAGATAACTAAAGGTAAAATAAAAGCAGATTATCGAATCATCTTTTCTTATTTTTTATAAACCGCTGCAATTCTTTCTGGCTTTTGCATAAAGTTGTTGAGGTTAGGACATGCAGAAATGAACATTTTAAGCCCGCAAATCCAAATAATTTTTATCCCGGAGCTTGCGAAAAAGGAAAAACTTCACCTCAATTTTGCACTTTACTTTCACTTTTAGGCAAAAACATTACTACCAGAAGAGAAAAGCGGTTTAGTCAGCATTACATGTAAACGTATCCCCCCTAATCTACCTTCAAAACCCCATGAAGCCGAGGCATTTGTAACAAAATCCAAACTCGAAATGACTTTTTTACCCCCCATTTATGACAAATCTACTCCCTTGTCGAGCTGTCCGTGGTATATAATTTAGTTTCGCCCATTGCATCCGACCAATGGCAAACACCTTGAAAATAACCAATTTACAACCCATGATAAACCTGACAAGTTACGGCTTATTCAATAAGAGAATACGCCAAGGCCTTAATGCAGTGCTTAAATATATTACTCTGCCCATGTTTGTATATCATCAGAATATCCCCTTCTATAGTGCGTTTTGCCTGGCACGTTCTTCATGATAAAAGTTTAGGCTTTAACATGTTTAACAATTCGATATCAGGCTCCTTTTGCAATAACCTCCCGGCAACGTAGCGCTGTTTAAAACCGCCCCATGTAGCTTTTCAGTGGCCCACTCCTAAACCTCATACATCTCCAGCAAAGGGAAAGAGCTATGCTGATTCAGAAACATGTAACTAATGCAGCCTTTTGCTAAAATTCTCTCTGAAATTCATTTCAACTTATCTATAACCAATAAAAAATCAATTATGAATGAAATGTTTACATTAAACTCTGTCTCCAAAAGTGGGATAGTAAAACAATTGCGGCATCGGTTGATGCAATTGAAAACTGCAGTAGTTATGCTGTTGCTTTCGGCTACGGCCGAGCGTGCGGCAGCACAGGCTTTTGTTCATCCGGGAATTCTGCATTCGCAGGAAGATTTTGACCGGATGAAAGCCAAAGTAGCTGCAGGAGAACAACCCTGGAAAGTAGGCTCTGATGTACTTGCAGGGAATCCTTACTCTCAACTGAGTTGGAACCCTCGCCCTCTCGACACTGTAATACGCGGCGGTGCAGGTGATAACGTGGCTCAAATGTATAAAGATGTTGCCGCCGCTTATCAGCATGCTGTACGTTGGAAAGTTACCGGCGACTCTGCGTATGCCAATAAATCTGTACAGCTGCTAAATGCCTGGTCATTAAATCATAAATTTCTTGGTGGCAATGCAGACCGCTATCTGGCTTCGGGGCTGTTTGGCTACCAATGGGCCAATGCGGCAGAAATTATGAGGGGTTATCCTGGCTTTGACCTTACCCGGTTTCAAAACTATATGCTCAACGTGTTCTATTACCCACTAGTTGAACGCTTCCTGATCGGAAATTCATTTGGTGATGATCATAATGATGCCTGCATCACCAACTATTGGGCAAACTGGGATCTGGCTAATATGGCAGCGATGCTGGCCATCGGCGTGCTGTGCGACAATCGTGATATCTACAATAAAGGTATCACGTACTTTAAAACTGGTGCTGGAAATGGTTCCATTAAGCATGCAGTACCTTTTGTATTTTCGGATAAGCTTGGCCAATGGCAGGAAAGCGGCCGCGACCAGGGGCATACTCTATTAGGTGTTGGCCTGATGGCGAGTTTTTGCGAAATAGCCTGGAATCAGGGCGATGACATGTACAGCTATGACGACCATCGATTCAGAAAAGGGGCAGAATACGCCGCGAAATATAATTATGGCGAAAATGTGCCTTTTGCTACCTATTGGTGGGGTTCTGGTACCACCTGTGCCAGCAATAACCAAACTGTGGTTTCGGGCGCCGGACGAGGTGAATACCGCCCCATCTGGGAAATGATCTATAACCACTACGGCAGGCGTTTAGGCCAAAAAGATGAAATACAATACATTACCGCAATGGCAGAAAGGGTAAGGCCTGAAGGTGGCCCCGCCTCACATGCCACTACTTTTGACCAACCAGGTTTTGGCACGCTAACCCATACACTCGAACCCAGCTGCGGGCCAACAGCCTTAAGCCCACACCTTCAAATTAACGGAGGTAGCTGGCAACAAAGTTCTTTTGTAAGCGTGGCATCAGGTGCTACTGTTAAATTGGGGCCTCAACCGATAGTTACAGACGGCTGGAAGTGGAGCAGTGGGCAAACCACCCGCGAAATAACGATCAGCAATATTACAAGCGATACCACATTTACTGCTTACTATAAAAATAGCTGCGGAGCACTTTCTCTACAGCGGTTCGTGATTAATTTGAATCAGGTTAATGACTCCCTTGCCCATTATACCTTCGAACAAAACACCAATGACGTTACCGGCAAGGGAAAACATGCCACTGCTGTAAATGGCCCCACTTATGGAACAGGGAAATATGGTTCTGCCATCAGCCTGGACGGGACTAATGACCACCTTACATTACCTGCAGGAATTGTAAGCTCTGCCACTGATATGACTATAGCAACCTGGGTGAAGCAGGACGCAGGCAAAACCTGGGCACGGATATTTGATTTCGGGTCAAGCACTTCGGTGAATATGTTTTTGGCTCCAAAATCAGGTATTGGAACTTTACGCTTCTCGATGACTAAAGGAGGGGTGGAACAACTTATTGATGCCGATTCGATACCGAGCGGACAATGGGTGCACGTTGCAGTCCGTTTATTTGGAGACCAGGGATCACTTTATGTAAATGGAAATCTGGTAGCTACAAATAATAACATGACCCTAAACCCATACGACCTGGGTAGCACAAGCAATAACTACATTGGCCGCTCGCAATGGCCCGATCCATATTTTGATGGAAGCATAGACGATTTCAGAATATATAACTATGCCCTGAGCGAGGTGGATATAAAAAAATTGTACGATATTACTCCCGATCCAAAGGTTACGCTCACTGCCCCTGCCGACAACGATGTATTTGTAACAGGCAATTCAATAACACTTACAGCAGATGCCAGCGCTTTTGATGCTACCATTTCGAAAGTGGAATTTTATGACAATACTACATTGTTAGGGCAAGATACCTCTGCTCCATACGAGTTTACCTGGACAAACGCAGCACTTGGCAGCCATGCCATAAGTGCAAAAGTTACCGATAGCAAAAGCCAGATTGGTGTATCAGACACTAGCAGCATTACTGTGATCAGAAAAATGGCATTGCACTATACATTTGATAATTCTTTAAATGACATTTCTGGTAATGCCAACCATGGAGTTGGAACAGGCACACCAACGTATGATATTGGAAAAGTTGACTCGGCAATCGTACTGAATGGTACAAGCCAATATGTTACGCTGCCATCAACCTTGCAGATTACAGCAAAAGCAGTTACCATTAGCGGATGGATTAATCCGGATCAAATATCTACCTGGACAAGAGTGTTTGATTTGGGAAGCAGCACTTCGAAATACATGTTCTTAACTTTAAGTGCTGGCGGATTCCCACGTTTTGCAATTAAAAATGGAGGCGGCGAAGAAATAGTAGCCTCAAATACGGCACTTACTACCGGTGTATGGACACATTTTGCCATCACTTATCAGGATAAAATATGCCGCTTTTACCTGAATGGTACTTTGGTGGGCGAAAATACCTTCATGAAAACCAAGCCATCTGACCTCGGTGTATTAAGCACTTCTTACCTGGGCAAAAGCCAGTTCAGTGCCGACCCATTATACAATGGCAAGATCGATGACTTCAAATTTTATGATTCAGCCCTCACGGCTTCTCAGATTTCAGATTTAATTACAGGAAAACTTATCCCGGATGGAGTGTACACTATCGCTGCAAGGCACAGTGGAAAACTGCTTGAGGTGGCTAACGATGGCCGAAATAATGGTTCAAATGTACAGCAATTTGCTTCTAATGGCTGTGGTTGTCAACGATGGACGGTAACCCATCAGGGTAATGGACAATACACCCTGGTTGGTGTAAATAGCGGCAAAAATCTGGATGTTAGTGCATTATCTACTGCAGATGGTGCTAACATACAAATCTGGGCTACCACCGGTGCTAACAATCAGAAATTTACTATTAAACCCACAGCTGAGGGATATTACCGTATCACTGCCGTTCACAGCGGAAAAGTGGTGGATGTAAGCGGCTTATCAACCGCAAACGGAGCAAATGTGCATCAATGGGCTTATCTTGGCGGGCTTAACCAGCAATGGCAATTTGTATCTTATACAACCGGACAAATAGCTGCGACGCCGAAAACTGCGCTAGAATTGAAGCTTGATAATGATCAAGTTTCTGATGATTATGTTAGTATATACCCTAACCCGGTACATGATAAGCTTACAATAAAGTTGAACGATTTTAAGGATGGCGCCACAGTAAGCTTGTATGATGGAAATGGCAAACGGCTATATACTTCAGCAGCCAAGGAGGCCCAGCATATCCTCAATATGAGCGAATTTCCGCACGGATTATATATTTTAAAAGTAACCGACAAGACAAAAAATGTAACGAAGAAGATTATAAAGGAATAAGCCGAGATTCCATTAAAAAGACCTGACAGGTTTTTGAAACCTGTCAGGTCTTTTTGTCCATGTAGCATACCAGGCGAAGCGATCTCTTTGAGGACGCCCCCAGCCCGAACTCACATTAATCTAAGGTTTCAACCTCATTAAAGTGAACAGTACCGGTGGTGATATCGTGCATTCCGCCGACAATTCCGATCTGTCCTCCTTTAACCATATCCCTTAAAATAGGACTGCGTTCTATTATAGATCTTACTGTACGCTTTACGTTGATAGTAGATACTTTTTCAACAAAGTCCGGATTACTTGAATTGCGATTTTCACTCACGGTCAGTTCATCGTCCACAGCGGGCCTTATTTTGGTAAGCAATGCCGTTAAATTCCCCATTTCCACATGGTCGCAGGCGCCTTTTACTGCTCCGCATTTAGTGTGGCCAAGCACAACAATAATTTTGGCTCCAGCAACTTTACAGCCAAATTCCATGCTTCCCAAAATATCTTCATTCACTACGTTGCCCGCAATACGAATGCTAAAAACATCGCCAAGGCCCTGATCAAATATCAACTCGGCAGACGTGCGGCTATCAATACAGCTCAGAATAACAGCAAAAGGATGCTGCCCATCTGATGTTTCGTTTGCCTGCTGCAACAGGTTGCGGTTAATTTTTAGGTTATTTACAAAACGCAGATTGCCCTGCTTTAATAAGTCTAGTGCCATTGTCGGAGTTATGGCAGCTTGCATTTCCTTTGTGAGTGTTTTCATTCTAAAAAAAAGTTTGGAGCCAAAAATAATCTATTTTATTGGACGACAACAAATGTAATTATGATTGCCAGGCCGTGGACTATGGACGGGAATCTTGCCTAAAAGGCATAAAAAAGCCCTTTTACGTTATGTAAAGGGCTTTTTTTGCTTGGGGTAAGTAATCGGGCTCGAACCGACGACCCTCAGAACCACAATCTGATGCTCTAACCAACTGAGCTATACCTACCGTGTTTGTTATTGTGATGCAAAGATACAGCAATACTCGCATTTTGCAAAAAATAACGCAATTTTTATCAACTGATATTCAAAAGATTATAGCAGGCCAGTAAAAAAACATAATTAGCGGCACAATTTATTTAAACTTTTAAAATGAGTAAATTTGATACAGGAGGAGAAAAATGAGCACTACTAATGAGCAATTAATTGAGCTGAATGTTAGTGGCATGCATTGTAACAATTGCGCACTTTCCGTACATAAACTACTCGAAAAAAAAGGGTTTAACGACATCTTCGTGGATTTTTCGAACAACGAAGTTAAATTCAAAGCGGAAAACGAGTCAGTTATTCCTCAGGTAATTAAAGATATTGAAGGCCTCGGTTTTAAAGCCACTGCTTCAGATTCACCTCTTCAGGAAAAATTTTACGAAAAGGTTGAGAACAAATTTTACTTCAGCCTGCTTTTCAGCGTCCCTCTTTTTTCCCACATGTTCCTGCCGTTTCATTGGCTTCATGAGCCATACGTTCAGCTAGCGCTATGCTTGCCGGTGTACCTGCTTGGTTGCTGGCATTTTGGCAAAAGCGCAATTAACTCCATCAGAGGCGGCGTTCCCAATATGGACGTGTTAATTTTCATCGGTTCGTCAGCTGCCTTCTTCTACAGTTTGTGGGGAACCCTTCAGTCGCTTGGAGAAAATTATCTCTTTTACGAAACCGCAGCTACTATCATTTCTCTGGTTCTTTTAGGAAATGTTTTTGAAAAGCGCTCAGTAACACAAACCACCTCGGCTATTCGAAGCCTGCTAAAGTTTCAAGTAACAACCGCTAAACGCTGGTTAAATGGGGAAATGGAAGAAATCCACTCGCACGATATAAGGAATGGAGATATACTTGCCCTCAACAGTGGCGATAAAGTGCCTGCAGATGGCGAGATTGTTTGGGGTGAGGGCGCTATAAACGAATCCATGCTAACCGGAGAAAGTATGCCGGTGGAGAAAACAAAATACAGCACCATAATAGGAGGAACGATAGTAGAAAAAGGCAATTTCAGAATGCTGGTTACCAGAACTGGAAAACACACAGCTCTGTCGCAGATTATCGAACTGATGAAAAATGCGCAGGCTGCCAAGCCTCCCATACAAAAACTGGGGGATAGAGTTGCTGCGGTATTTGTGCCGTTGGTTGTTAGTATAGCTACTATTACGTTCCTGGTTACGTATTTTGCCCTGGAGGTAAGCTTCCAAAAATCGATGTTAAATGCCATAGCGGTACTGGTAATTTCCTGCCCTTGTGCTATGGGGCTGGCGACTCCAACCGCGGTAATGGTGGGGCTAGGTAGGGCAGCAAAGAACGGCTTATTAATTAAGGGCGGCGATACCATCGAAAAACTTGCGGCCATTAAGCAGATTGTATTTGATAAAACCGGCACCATTACCACGGGAAACTTCACCTTGAAAGAAATTCAAGTCAATCAAATAAGCGAGCAGGAGGCGATAAACATCATCTCGGCCATTGAAGGCTATTCTAATCACCCGCTGGCAGTGTCCTTACAAGCTCAATTAAAAGATAAAATCTCAGACAAACCTATTTTTACTAAAGTTGAAGAAGATAAGGGTATAGGAATGAAGGCAATTGGTGCAGACGCTAGCAGTTACCAATTGGGGTCAAAAAATATCGTGAAGGAGCAATCCACTGATAGCAGATTCAATCTGTTTCTCAAAAAGAATGATAACCTGGTTGCCAGCTTGCTTTTGGAAGATGAAATTAAACCTGGTGCCCGGCAATTGATTTCAAGCCTGAAGGATATGGGCATTAAACCGATTCTTTTAAGTGGCGACCGGCAGGAAAAATGCAGGGCTATTGCCGCCGAGGTAGGCATTGAAGAAGTTTACTCAGAAAAACTACAT
>CBIHNR010000053.1:0-28741 GCA_966211215.1 uncultured Pedobacter sp. | reverse complement strand
AACATTGTTTCCATTAATCCATCTTTAACAAAATTTATTGATTGCCGTTTGCAGCAGGCATCAGGCAATATATTTAAAGGTATAGTAAAGCCTGGCGAGCAATTCGATTTCAGTATTTCTAATCCGCCTTTTCACAACTCCAGAGAACAGGCATCTGCAGGAACCTTAAGAAAAAATAAAAATCTTGGTAATCTTACAGGTGGTGGGCAGATATTGAACTTTGGCGGTAAGAGTGCTGAATTATGGTGTGAAGGGGGCGAGCTTGTATTTGTAAGGAAAATGATTGAAGAAAGCGTTGCTTTTGCAGATAATTTTTTGTGGTTTACTACGCTTGTATCCAAAAAGGAACATTTAAAGCCGCTCTATAGTAATTTACACTACTTTAAAGCTTTCGATGTACGTACAATTTCAATGTCGCAAGGACAAAAGGTGAGCAGAATTTTGGCCTGGACTTTTAAAAGCAAAACCCAACAAACAGAGTGGGCTAAAAAACACAATTGGGCGAAGATAAGCGGCGATTTAGCTGAAATTAAAGGTAAGCCTCAAAAGTAAATTATTAACATCGGCAAGGGTGCTTTTGAGGCTACTAAACGCACTATTGTGTAATTGATGTAGAAATATTGGTGATCTTCCAACCGGCACTCGTATTAGCCATGTTAACAAGATTTACTTTAGTAAACCCGTCGTATTTCATGGATACTTTAATAATTGACTGGCTTTGGTTCTGTTCGATAATTTTGTATTCAGTACTGCAATTCTGCTCAACATTCTCGCAGCTTTTCATAAAGTCCAGCCAATCGCGTTTGCCATAATTGCAAATTGTATTGTTCCGGGTAATTGTGTATTTAAAATCGCTATCAAGTACAGCCGCCAGGTTTTTAACTTTTCCGTGGCTAATAGCATCGACAAAGGTTTTAACAGTGTAATCCATCGCCAGGTTTTCGCCTTCAGGTTTTGTTGCTGCAAAAGCTCCTATTGATAGTGTTACTAATAAGGCAGTTGCGAAAGTTTTTAAAGTTTTCATATTCGTTGTTTTAGATGGTGACTATTTATTTGTTGATTGTTGAGTCAAATCTAGCATGGATTTAGACGCTTGTAAATTACAATTAGGTTAGCCTTATTAACTTTTCGGTAAACCACGGTTTTACTCCGGTAAAATGATTGACGGAAAATTAATTGCCTCGGTTGCAAGTGGTACTAAGCAAGTGTCCAGATAAAATATTTGATGGGATGTTTAAATAACCAGGAAGATGAGGCGAAATGGGCTCTGCTCTCTTCGGATAGCTTTTGGATGTATTTTCTTTAAACACTTAAAAAAGGGGAAATGACATTTGAGGAAGGTTGTAGGAATATGATTTAGTTAAGTTATTGTAATTTAAGGAAACATTCATAGTATTTGTCCGGTATAACAAAGTCTATGGTACTAGAAAGAAAACGAGTCCCAATTCCTATATCGGGGTATATAACTAGCCGATCCCTCTTTCTAAACCATGAATTAATTAGCACTTATTTGCTGCCGGATTGTTTAATAACAAAGGGCTGCCTGACTGCGTGTCATTAGAACAACCACTTATGAAGAAAATCATACCTATACTTCTTTTTTTCTTTAGTTTGAAGTCATTTGGACAACAAAGAATCCCATCTGCGGAAATTGCAAGCCATATGGGAGACTCTGTCACTGTTTGCGATAAAATATATGGTGCTCGATATTTGGAAAGGATGTCCCTTACTATGATGAACGTTGGAAAGGAGTTTCCGAACCAGCTTTTAACACTCATAATAAAGGGCGCCGACCGGGGCAAGTTCAATTTTAAACCAGAGGATGTTTTTGCTGGTAAGCGCGTATGTGTAACGGGTAGGATAACAGAATATGCAGGTAAACCGCAAATCGTTATAACCGAGCCCCGCCAAATAAAGCTGGAGTAATCGAGTTCTTTTTTCAGAAGCTTTCTGTCTGACAAGCTATATATTCTTTTAATTTGCCAGTAATAATCTAATACTGTGCTAAAAATAGCTTTTCACCATTCTTACGCCCACCCTTTGCCAGAAGGGCATCGCTTTCCGATGCTGAAATATGAATTGATTCCAGAGCAATTGCTATATGAGGGCTTAATAAAATCAGAAAACTTATTTTCTCCAGGTTTTGCCAGCGATGAAGACATTCTGTTAACACATCACAAAGATTATTGGACTAAACTAAAAAGCCTTGCACTTTCTCCACAAGAGGAAAGGCGTACAGGATTTCCACTAACTGAAGCTTTGGTTCATCGGGAAATTCGTATTGCCCAGGGTACCATTGATGGCTGTCTGTTTGCAATTGAAAACGGGGTGGCTTTTAATGTAGCTGGAGGCACTCACCACGCAGGCTCAAACTGGGGTGAAGGTTTCTGTCTTTTAAATGATCAGGCTATCGCGGCAAATTATCTTTTAAAAAATAATCTGGCTCAAAAAATATTAATCATCGACCTTGATGTCCACCAAGGCAATGGCACTGCTGAAATTTTTAGAAAGAATGATTCTGTGTACACCTTTTCCATTCATGCCGAGAAGAATTTCCCATTCAGAAAGGAGAAGTCCGATTGGGATATAGGCCTGCCGGAAGGGGTTGAAGATGATGAATACCTCAGAATTTTAGAGTCTGCACTTGAAAAGTTATTTCTTGAAATAAAACCAGATTTTGTCTTCTACTTATCAGGCGTAGATGTTTTAGCTACCGATAAATTAGGACATTTAAACTTGAGTAGAGAGGCTTGCAGAACCAGAGATTTTTTTGTGTTTGACTATTGCAAACGTCTTTCGATTCCTGTGCAAACAAGTATGGGCGGTGGCTACTCGCATAAAATTCAGGACATTGTAGATGCACATTGTAATACATTCAGAGTGGCACACCAGCTGTATTTTTAATGAACAAAAAAGCGGTTGGCATTCTTGTATGCCAACCGCTTAATAGATGTATTAAAAACTAAACTAAATTAAACTAAACTAATTCTTTGCCGATTTTGAGGCTGTTACTGTTTTAAACAGGCTAAGTCCTGTACTCTCGCTGTATGTAAGGTATACTTGTTTATCGTCTTTAACAAGGTTGATCCAGTAAGAGCCAACGTCGTCGGTTTGGTAAGAGTTTGAAGGACGTCCAACAATAAGGATAGCTTCAGAAAAATTGTAGTCCTTGTAGTGTTTGCCTAATTGTTTCTTTGCCCCTTCTGGAAGAGTATCAAACTCTACAAATTCAGTAGCGCCAAGGTAGTTGCCTTGTAAATCGTAGATTGCTGTAAGGTTTTTTCCTTCCAGAGTGAATCTTGCTTTTTGATAGTCTTCAGTAACGGTCCATTTTACATTCTGAGCTTTTTCAAATTCTTGTTCAAATTGCTTTTTTGCGCTATATGTAACTTTCGAATCGTCTTTTTTCTCAACTTTCCCAGCTGCAAATCCGGCTACTGAAGCAATTGTTAACAGAGTAGCGAATAGTAACTTTTTCATGTGTTTTGGTATTGATTTCATAACAAAAGTACAATCAATATATTAAACTGCTAAATAAAATTTGATTTTTATGATAATATAATAATTTATAGTGTCGTTTTTTGGGTTTTTAAAAATGAAGGCTGGTTTCTGCTGGTTTTTTGAGAATTTGATAAATTTTAATTTTTGAAATGAGGTTGATGGGGATTGCTGATTTGTTAAGTTATCTGTCAATTTGTTGTTAAAAGCGCAAGTTGCATGGAGTTGGTGTTGACATTTCGGTAATATTGGGTGTGGTTGAAAGGTGTTCTAGATTTATAACTAACTATAAACCCTAATTCAATACTTTTGGCCCTAAATAATTTCTGTAATGGGATATTCGAATTTAAGTGCGTGTATTGCTGACCTTGAACGAAACAATCATTTAATAAGAATCAAGGAGGAGGTAGACCCTCACCTTGAAATGGCTGCCATACACTTGCGGGTTTTCGAAAATCAGGGGCCTGCCTTGCTTTTTGAGAATGTAAAGGGTAGTAAGTTTCCGGCTGTATCAAATTTATTTGGGACGCTCGACCGCTCCAGATTTATCTTCAGAGATACTCTGGAGAAGATAAAAATTCTTGTCGATGTAAAAACAGATCCTATTAAAGCAGTTAAAAATCCGTTTAAGTACCTGAATGTTGCATTAACTGCATTTTCAGCTCTTCCTTTAAAAGTAAGTAAAAATGCTCCGATAAATTTCGGGCGTGCAAATATTTCTGACCTTCCGCAAATTGTGAATTGGCCAATGGATGGAGGGGCGTTCGTTACCTTGCCACAGGTTTATACAGAGGATATTGAGAAACCAGGAATAATGAATGCTAATCTGGGCATGTATCGTATCCAGCTAGGGGGCAATGATTACTTACAAGATAAGGAAATTGGGCTGCATTATCAGTTACATAGGGGTATTGGAGTCCATCAAACCAAGGCCAATGCGAAAGGGCAGCCACTAAAAGTAAGTATTTTTGTGGGAGGCCCACCTTCGCATACCTTAGCAGCAGTTATGCCATTGCCTGAAGGCCTATCTGAGATGACCTTTGCCGGTGCTTTAGGTAATAGGCGGTTCAGATACTTTTATGATGAAGAAGGTTTTTGTATATCAGCTGATGCCGATTTTGTTATAACAGGTACAGTTTATCCACATGAAAATAAGCCGGAAGGCCCTTTTGGAGACCACCTCGGTTATTATAGTTTAACCCATCCATTCCCGTTAATGAAAGTTCATAAGGTTTACCACCGACAAAACCCGGTTTGGGCATTTACAGTGGTAGGCCGGCCACCTCAGGAAGATACAAGCTTTGGGGCTTTGATTCATGAGATTTCAGGCTCAGCGTTACCCCATGAAATACATGGCTTGCATGAAGTTAATGCCGTGGATGCAGCCGGGGTTCATCCTCTATTGTTTGCGATAGGAAGCGAACGCTATACCCCGTATTTAAAGGAAAGGCGCCCGCAGGAGATCTTAACCATTGCCAATCATATTTTGGGCAAGAATCAATTAAGCCTTGCTAAATATTTATTTATCTCCGCTAAGGAAGATAATCCGGAATTACATGCTCATGATATCGACAAGTTCTTAATTCATATTCTGGAGAGAATGGATTTTAGCCGCGATTTGCATTTTCATACTCAGACAACCATTGATACATTGGATTATAGCGGTGCTGGGTTAAACAGTGGTTCAAAGGTTGTATTTGCTGCGGCAGGAGAGAAGAAACGCGAATTATGGAGGGAGGTTCCTGCTGCATTAAGCTTTCCCTCACTTTTCAGCAATTATAAATTGGCAATACCGGGTATTCTTGCTGTTGAAGCGCCGGCATTTACCAGCGAAAAGGAAACAGAAAAAGAGATTGAAATCCTGGATTCGTATTTAATGCCTCAAAATTTAAACGGGCTGGGGCTGATTGTATTGTGCGATGATGCTGGTTTCACTGCAGCAGATATTAATAACCTGGTATGGGTAACTTTCACAAGAAGTAATCCCTCACACGATATCCATGGTATAGGTAGTTTTATTGAACACAAGCATTGGGGCTGTAAAGGGCCTCTAATTATTGATGCGAGAAAAAAGTCACATCATGCCCCTGAGCTAATTAAGGATGCTACAGCGGAAAAAAGAGTGGATAGGTTAGGAGAGAAGGGCGGTTCGTTGTACGGAGTGATCTAGAATCTCTTTTGAACTGAAAAAGCGCTAAGGTTGAGACTTTAGCGCTTTTTTTTGTGAAAGTTTAATTTGTTTTTAAAAGGACACAAAGAACCTGCTTGCTACTTTCATCGCCGTTTGGGAGCTTTTGCTCATGCAGGTTTTATTTTGTGAACTCTTTAAAAACGTAGTCCTACAGTAAGAAAGATATTGCTTGTGTTACTCTTGGTGTCGGCGGTAGGGTCAACTCCTCCATTAACGGTGTATGTTGTATAATTGGTAGTGTATTCAATATTCTGGTAGGTCAAATCAATAAAGTAATTGCTTAACCGATACCCAAGTCCTCCACTAATAGTGGTATTTTGGTAATTACCATTTGATTTGTTTCTATAAGGATTTCCTAGTTGTCCATATCCACCACGGACATACATTTTATCAAATTTAAGTTCAGCGCCAATCCTGTAATTTATAGCGTTTGTATATGTATCTCGTACTACCTTGTTGTCTTCAGCAGTAGCCTCCAAATCATCACTTGTGGTAGAATTGAAATTTATACCTCCGTAATTCACAAATTCAACGTCGCCACTAATAAAGCCATATTTGCTAAAAAAAGCGATGCCTGTATTAATTCGGGACGGAGTCCTTACTCTATAGGAAGCAGGGAAAATCTCTTCCGGACTAACAAATTGTGAATCTATTCTGCCCGCGCCATAACGTGTACTGAGCTCCTGGGAAAAATCGTCGTCAATAGTATACCACGTTGGCGTTTGATAGCTCACGCCAAGCCTGACATAAGAAGTCGGCTTATAAATAATTCCTAATTTACCATTTACTCCTGAACCTTTGGTGCTTTGTGTCCGGATAAAAGTGGTGCTATAGTCATTGTTCTCATAGCTGTTAAAGCCAAACTCTTTATAAATTGATTCCGAAAAATAATTGATCGAAGTGAGCGCCAGGCTGGCTCCAAGGTATAGCTTATTTGAATAGTTCGCGGCTATCCCGAAATTAACTTCAGATTGTCCTCCTTTGCGATTATCCGTAAGCATTTGGGTGTTGTTGACATCGGCTTCAGGGAAATATTCGTCCAAATCATTGTTGTACCCGATAAGATAGTTTTCATAAGCTGCATTCGCCAATGCATTATTTCCAGAAGCCAGCTCAGATGGAAGTAATCCTGTTGCGGTTGCTTGATCGGCAAAGAAATCAGCAATGGAACTTTGGGTATTTATCCCGTTTAATGAAAAGCTATTTCCTAAATCGTGGGATCTGTTGTATCCTACACCAAAATTAATGCTTAACCAACCCTTGCCAACATCTTGCCCTTTCTGGCGATATGTCGGAACACGAAAAACCACACCGGCCTGGCTGATATTTAGCTTGTCTTTTTTTCCGGTAGAGGTCGTGCCTAAGTAGTCAGCTTTGTCATTATAGCTATTTAATTCAGGAGTAAACGTTAGTTCTGATTTGGTAAATAGCGCTATTCCCGCCGGATTTCCTGCAAGAGAGCTTATATCACCTCCTACGGCTGTTTGAGCTCCGCCGAAGCCTTTAGCGCGAGCAGTTGATGCTTGATTAATTTGAGAGAATCTAAGAGCGTCGGTTGTAAATTGAGCAAACGACGGCAATGTGAGCGCCCAAAAAGCGCTCATAAGTGTGTATTTAAGTTTCATGTCAATGTCGATAAGAAAGATTGATAATTAGTTTCCACCTCTGGATGGCCGAGCCGAACGAGAAGATCCGCCTCCTCCACTATTTCCCCCACCTCCATCCGAAGAGCCTCCCCGTGATGGAGAAGATGATTGAGTCGATGGGCTTGGCTGATATACCGGCTCGCTCCTTTGCGGGCGGGCTGACCGTGAGGTGCCATAATCAGAGTTGCTACCGCCTGAAGGGCGTTCTCCTCTTGAAGGGCTTTCACTTACTCTGCCAGTACCCCTTGATGGAGAGGAAGAAGTTCTCTGATTTTCATTATCCCATCTTTCTCCTCTTGATGTGCCACTTATTACTCTGCCGTTCCTATCAGTACCAATAGTTCTTGGCCCATTGTTGTAAACGTTGCCATTGGAACGCCCGTTATAATTCGGATCGGTGTAATTCGGACGTCGCTTATTTGGAGCGCTATACCTTCCCCCATAATATCCAGGGTAAACATTATTGTAAGAATAAGGGCCCCAGTAAGGGCTGTTATAGTAAGAACCATAATAGCGCCAGTAATAGTTGTCATACCAGCCATATCTCGGATAGCTGCCTATGCCAACCCAAATGGAAGTGCCTGGGCTGTAATACCATGGATCGTAAAAGAAAGGGTCGTAGCGATACGTATACCATGGATAGTATCCGTAGGAATACCAGCTATCATAATAGGCGGAGCGCCAAGGTGAGCGGCCGTAAAAGCGGTTCAGCCTCGATGCATAACCATAGTCATAATTATAGTCATCATAATAGTCCTGGTCTGTGTAATTCCCACCTCCATAAAGTTGCTCATCCGTCTTGTAAGATTTCTCTTTTTGGGGTTGGGAATTAGTTGCTACTGGAACTGGAATTTCTTTAGCCTTTGCAGACGTAAAGTAGACATCATCGTCACTGCTGTCTTGTGCCAGCTTTTGCGATGAGCAGGCTCCTAGCAAGAGCGCGGAGGCTGCTAATACCGGTAGTAATAAATTTTTCATTTCGCGTGTGTGTTAATCCCTTATTACTATTGACGAAACCAAACATCAAATGGTTACATCAATTAATGTTAAAATACCACAGTTAGTTTTATAACTTTGCTGCCTTGATATTTTTGTTAAAATTAAATAAAAAAACTCTTTAAATATATTATGAGTAAGGGCCTTACAAGCAAAAACGAAGATTATTCGCAGTGGTACAATGAACTCGTCACAAAAGCCGATTTAGCTGAACATTCAGCGGTTAGAGGTTGCATGGTGATTAAGCCCTATGGGTATTCTATTTGGGAAAAAATGCAGGCAGCTTTAGATAAAATGTTCAAAGATACTGGCCATTCAAATGCTTACTTTCCGCTCTTTATTCCTAAATCTTTCTTCTCCAAAGAAGCATCACACGTAGAAGGTTTTGCAACAGAATGTGCCGTTGTAACCCATTACCGTTTAAAAAACGATGGAAACGGCCAAATTATTGTTGACGAAGACGCGAAATTGGAAGAAGAGCTGATTGTTCGCCCAACCTCAGAAACTATTATCTGGAACACTTATAGAGGGTGGATCCAATCATATCGTGATTTACCAATTTTAGTGAACCAATGGGCCAATGTGGTTCGTTGGGAAATGCGTACCCGCCTGTTTCTGCGTACTGCAGAATTCTTGTGGCAGGAGGGGCATACGGCCCATGCAACTTCCGAAGAGGCAATTGCAGAAGCGGAGAAAATGCTTGATGTATATGCGGATTTTGCGGAAAATTGGTTAGCGGTCCCCGTAGTAAAAGGGGTTAAAACGGCGAATGAACGTTTTGCAGGTGCTGTCGAGACTTACTGTATAGAAGCTTTAATGCAAGATGGAAAGGCTTTACAAGCTGGAACTTCGCATTTCCTGGGCCAGAACTTTGCCAAAGCATTTGATGTGAAGTTTACAAGCAAAGAAGGCAAGCTTGATTACGTTTGGGCAACTTCATGGGGGGTGTCTACTCGCCTAATGGGTGCATTAGTTATGGCTCATTCTGACGATTCAGGGCTTGTGCTTCCTCCAAAGCTGGCGCCAATACAGGTTGTAATTGTACCGATTAATAGAGGAGATGAAGAATTGGCCCGGATTACTGCGGTAGCAGACGAGCTAATAAAAGGCCTTAAAGCTAAAGGGATCTCAGTAAAATATGATGATAGGGATACCCAACGCCCTGGATTTAAATTTGCGGAATACGAGTTAAAAGGAGTACCTGTGCGTGTAGCCATTGGAGGCCGCGATCTTGAGAATGGTACAGCCGAGCTTGCCCGTAGAGATACAAAAACTAAAGAAACTGTAAACCGGGAAGGCCTGGCGGACAGAATAGAATCTTTACTAGAAGAAATTCAGGCAAATATTTACCAAAAAGCTCTTAAATCTCGCGAAGAAAAGACGACAGAAGTTAACTCTTACGAAGAGTTTAAGCAAGTGCTGGATGAAAAGGGAGGTTTTGTAGCCGCTCATTGGGATGGCTCATCAGAAACTGAACAAAAAATCAAAGAGGAGACAAAAGCAACCATTCGTTGTATCCCTTTAAATAACAAACAGGAAGAAGGTGTTTGTATCTATAGTGGCAAACCTTCAAGCCAGCGTGTGTTATTTGCAAGGGCTTATTAATAGGTTTTACTTAATAACGAAGAGTCAGGTAATTTCCATGCCTGACTCTTTGTTTTTGCGAACGCTAGCAATCCCCTAAGTTGGCCCTAGGCAGATTTTAGCTCAAGTTCGCTATCGGTAATAAAAAACTTTTCTCTCGCCGTTCTCACTTTGGGTAATTTTACCAGCCAATCGGCTTCAATATCGCGATAGCCTAATGGCAGTATGGTGGTACTTCTTAAGCCTAATTCTTTTAAGCCCAACAACTCGTCTAGCGCAGATGCGTCAAATCCTTCCATTGGCGTTGCATCTATTTCTTCGGCAGCTGCTGCAATTAGAGCGGTGCCAAGGGCGATATAGCTCTGTTTGGCAGCCCAGTTGAAATTTTGTTCGGCAGAATTTTTCAAAAGATTTTCTCCATAGGTTCGCATTGTACCCAGAGACTCTGGAGATACTTGCCTAACTTCAGCAATCCTGCTTATAAATTCATCCACTCTTTCAGGTGTAATATTATCCCAGGCAGCAAAAACCAGCAGATGTGAAGCTTCTGTAATTTGCGGTTGGTTGTAGGCTACTCCTTTAATCTTTTCCCTTAAATCTTTATCCTCTATTACTAGTACGTTATAGGGTTGCAATCCTATTGAAGAAGCTGATAATTGAATACTTTCTAATATTCGATTAAGCTTTTCTTTGGGAATATTCTGTCCATTCATGCGTTTAGTGGCATATCTCCAGTTCAATAATGATAGTAAGTCCATATCTAATTACTTTTGTTTTCTTAGTTACTTTTAATAACTCAAAAATATTTAGTAACTTAGTTCTAAACAATAAGGCACTATTTTAATACTCAGTTGTATGGAAGTAACCATTGGAAAAGAAAAGCCTATAGCCACTAGGGAAAAAACAAATAGCCATTTTTCTGACAATAGAAAGACAGATAATTGTCCTATAACAGATGTTTTAGACCGCATAAGTGATAAGTGGTCGGTTCATGCAATCATCGTTTTAGGCAAATCAGATAAAATGCGTTTTGGAGAATTGATGAAAAGCATCCATGGCATTTCACAAAGAATGTTAACCGTAACGTTGCGAAATCTGGAACGGGATGGGTTGTTAACGAGACAGGTTTATCCTGAAATTCCACCAAGGGTAGAATATCAGTTAACAGAATTAGGGAGGAGTTTACTGTTCCAGTTAATAGGGCTGTCTGAGTGGGCTTCGGCAAACATGCAGCAGGTTCTTGACGCTAGAGAAAGGTACGACGAAAAAGTTAATTTGCCGGTTTGATGAAGATATATACCAAAACGGGCGATAAGGGCCAAACCTCGCTAATAGGGGGAACCAGAGTTCCAAAATATCATTTAAGGATTGAAAGTTATGGAACCATAGATGAATTAAATTCGTACATAGGCTTAATTCGGGATTTGGTTCCCGATGAGTACGAAAGGGCTGTTTTAAAAAATATCCAGGACCGGTTATTTACCATTGGTGCTTCATTAGCTTCTTGCCCGGAAAAATCAAGAATGAAAATTCCTGATTTGAAGGTTGAAGATATTGAACTTTTGGAAGAAGAAATGGACAAAATGGAAGCAACTTTGCCAGAATTGAGACATTTTGTTCTTCCTGGCGGTGCTACTGAAGTTTCTTTTTGCCATATTGCGAGGTGCACTTGCCGAAGGGCAGAAAGGCATGTGGTGCAACTTTCTGATGAAAGTTTTGTTGATGAAAAATTGATCATCTACCTTAATCGCCTAAGTGACTATTTATTTGTGTTAGGGAGAAAACTTTGTGCAGACAAGGGCATCGAGGAAAACAAATGGATACCAAGGCTTTGAGCCTCTGGAATGCAAATTTATCGGTTTTGAAATTTTATTTTAAATTCTTATTATTTTTATTATACTTTTGCGACAAAATTTTGAAGCTTAAACTTTTTAAGAAATATGTATTGGACCTTAGAATTAGCATCGCACCTGGAAGACGCTCCATGGCCTGCTACAAAAGATGAATTAATCGATTATGCTATCCGTTCAGGGGCTCCTGTTGAAGTGATAGAAAATCTGCAAGCATTGGAGGATGATGGCGAGCCTTACGAAAACATCGAAGAGATTTGGCCAGATTATCCAACAAAAGACGATTTCTTCTTTAATGAAGATGAATACTAAAAAGCCTTGTCCCTTGACAGGGCTTTTTTTGTGAAGTAAGATTTACGAGTTTCCTGGTGTGTAATATTTATAATTAAATTATAAGTAGCTGGCATTTAGTTTCTTGTATTTTGTTTTTGAGCCGAGATATGATTTATATCCCACCTTTGCGCTGAAGGCGGTTTATTTCTGCCTATTTTATTATACATTTTTGTGTTATAAAAATATCATTTTGGGGGCTTTCGCAGCTTTTTTAGGCACGTTCTATAGCTGGCTTGTTTTTTGTATTACTGATTATGATAATAAGTAATCAATCTAAAACGAAAAACATAATACTATGGGAAATCTACTTTATTTGATCGCAGTTGTCCTGGTAATTATCTGGGCTGTGAGCTTTTTTGGAGGATATGCTACAGGTGGAATTATCCACATTTTATTAGTTATTGCAATTGTTGCAGTTCTTTTAAGAGTTATAAGAGGAGCAGTTTAATGCGCCTATTCAATGCATAAAAAAACCGGGAAGTCCCGGTTTTTTTATGCATTTCATTTTAAAAACAGGCTTGCTATTTCAAGGTCTTCCTGGTAAGTGATTTTTATATTTTTGAAATCGCCTTCAACAGTACTTATTTGATGCCCCCATTTTTCAACTACCGATGCATCATCTGTAAATTCGGCCGTATATTCTTGTTCATACGCTTTTAAAAGTATCGAAGAACGAAAAACCTGGGGCGTTTGTACAATTAAAATTTTCTCCCTATTAATTGCTATGGTCTTTTCCCCTTCTATTTTCCGAAGAGAATCTCTGGATGCTACAACAGGAATTGAGGCTCCTTCTAATTCTGCTTGTTTAAAGCTCCTTGTAATCAATTCTTCAGAAATTACCGGCCTTACGGCGTCGTGGACCGCGATCAGGCTTTCACCAGACACAAATTTAAGCGCATTTTTTACTGAATCGAAGCGTTGTTTTCCTCCTTCTGTCAATATATGCGGAAGCGAAAAATTATATTGGATGCATAAATCTTTCCAATAAGAGTGGTAGGAGGTGTTCAATACCAGAATAATCTCAGGCTGTAAGGAAGAATTATGGAAAGCACTTAGCGTGTGCATTAAAACAGGTAGTCCATGAATAGGAAGGAACTGTTTGGGAGTATCTGATTTCATTCTGCTACCAGAGCCTCCAGCAACAACAATTACATAATTTTTCATGTGGAAATGGAAATCAGTGATTTAAAGATCGGTGATTAGAACGATAAGGGGTATGATTGGCGGACGGAGTTGTCGCTGGAATTTTATTTACTAAAAAAGAGATTAAAAAGTGGAGTTGTCTTAAGTTACTAACCTAATCACTAAATCCAATCTCTAATCTCTTTTACGATTTCTAATTCTAAAGAAGACTTAGATGATCAACATTGCATCTCCATAGCTATAGAAACGATATTTCTCTTTTACAGCTACTTCGTAAGCATTCATTACGTTTTCGTATCCGCCAAATGCGCAGATCATCATTAATAATGTTGATTCTGGAGTGTGAAAATTAGTAATCATACTATTGGCAATACTGAAGTCATAAGGAGGAAAAATGAATTTACTTGTCCAGTCGTTAGCTGCTTTCAATGTTCTGTTAGCTGATACCGCAGACTCGATAGCCCGCATACTGGTAGTTCCAACAGCACAGATGCGGCGTTTCTCTTCTATACCTTTATTTACAATGTCTGCATCTTTTTGCTCGATGATGAATTGCTCAGAATCCATTTTGTGTTTGGTCAAGTCTTCCACTTCAACCGCGCGGAAAGTTCCAAGTCCAACATGCAGGGTAACTTCAGCAAATTCAACACCTTTAAGTTCAAGGCGTTTCATTAATTCGCGACTAAAGTGTAAGCCAGCAGTCGGAGCGGCAACAGCACCCTCGTTTTTCGCAAAAATAGTTTGATAGCGTTCTTTATCTTCAGCAGTAGCTTTACGCTTAATGTATTTTGGAAGTGGGGTTTCTCCGAGAATTTCAATATTTCTACGGAATTCCTCGTCTGTACCATCAAATAAGAAACGGATAGTACGTCCGCGAGAAGTAGTGTTATCTACAACTTCTGCTACTAATAAATCATCATCGCCAAAATAAAGTTTATTGCCAACGCGGATTTTACGGGCAGGGTCAACCAAAACGTCCCATAAACGTAATTCTTTATTTAATTCTCTTAAAAGAAAAACCTCAATGGTCGCACCAGTTTTTTCCTTGTTGCCATACATACGGGCTGGGAATACTTTGGTATTGTTCAAGATCATCACATCTTTCTCTTCAAAATAACCTAGGATATCTTTAAAGATTTTATGTTCAATAGCTCCGGTTTTACGGTCGAGTACCATTAATCGGGCTTCATCACGCTGATCTGATGGATTATGTGCAATTAAAGAATCAGGCAAATCGAATTTGAACTGTGATAACTTCATAAGATTATAACAAATTTTTAGGGCGCAAAGTTAGTGAAAATTAATTCTATTCTGTTAATTAATGGCAGCTTGTTTTTGTTTGGCAGGAATCGTTTAATTTTTAAGGGAGCGTACTTTAAGGTGCTTGCTGCGCTAGGCAACGTCATTAACTTACTAATTTAGAAATGCGCCATAGGTGCAAAATGTGGGTAGTAGGAAATTTAATTGTGAACGTTTTTTTCGTGTCGTAGGTATGACATATGGTACCGTACCTACGGCAGGGAATTTATAACGGCCTATTTTTTCTACCGCCATTTAACCCCGATGGGGTTGTTGTCCTTAAGTTAATGACATTGTGCGCTAGGAAGATGCAAAGGAATTTCTGTGGCCACCGTATATAACAACAATAGCCAGAGCAAGATGCTCCGGCTATTGTTGTTAGTCGAGTTTTTTAATTATATGCCTAAAGTAGTTTCTTCATTTTCTTCTTGTGTAACTGTCTGTTTTTTTAGATTGTTAATCTTGTCTTTAGAAGTATTTAATAAATCTTCAGCCCAGTCTGTTAATTTTTTGCGAGTGGTTTTTCCGTCTTCGGCAGCCAATAATACAGCCGCTGCAGCGCCGGCAGCTACACCTGCTATTAAAGCCAAGAGGACTTTTTGATTTTTATTCATCTGTATTAAATTATTATTCGTTGGGATTATGATAACGTGCAAATATAGTTTTTGCACGCAACTAGCAAATATGCTTTAGGATGATAATTTATAAAAGAAGGATATTGTTTTTACTGTTTTAAAGAAATTGCCTGGTAAAAATAGTCTTGTATTTCTATGAATGCTAAGTCTTGGCCTCATAACCATTATAGGCTTAGTTTATAAGTAAAGAGGGCTTTTTAAGCCAGCGGAAGGCGATAATCGTTTGGTTGAAAACGTTTCTTACTTATTAAATTTATTTCCTGGTTCCTGCCGGATTGAAAAAAATAATGCTTAGATTTAATATAAACTTAACTACCTAAATTGACATGAAAACCCTGCCTAATCTTCATTATACCGAATTTTTGAAAAGGGCAAGTTATTACGGCGACGTTTGTTTGCCGGATACTTCTGAGGTAATGAAGAATTTCCTTCCAGCCCCGTGTTTTTTAAATTTATATCCAACTGCTATTTATCTTTTAGATTATGTGCGCAGAAAGTATTTATCGATAATTCCGGCTGGCAATGATATATTAGGTTATTCAGCTAAGTATATAATAGACTCAGGCCCCGAGTATTTCTTTAATCTGCTGCATCCTCAAGACCTTAATATTATAAATAAAACGATATTTCCAGCGAACGTTTATAGTTTCAGGGAAAATGGATTGCCAGCCTGCAGGGATATGGCCTTTACATGCACTTATCGAATCAGAAATAAAGGTGGTTCGTACAGTTTTGTACAACAACGGTCGTGTTACATATCGCAGGCGGCGGATGGAATGCCTTTGGCCACTCTCGGCATAATAGCCAATATTAGCCACTTCAAAACTGATAGCAGGATCGTACATATCATTGAGGATCTTAGTAAAGCGTACTCCGGCACCACGTCATCTATCACAAAGTTTTATTATCCTGATGAAAATGGGGCGATTTTAAGTCGGCGGGAAATCGATGTGTTAAAATGGGTTTGTGAAGGCCTAAGCAGTAAGCAAATTGCAGATAAGCTGCATATAAGTATTCACACTATAAATAACCACCGCAAAAATATGCTCGAAAAAACAAATTGTAAAAATGTTTCAGAGCTATTGAACCACGCTGTTAGAAACGGTATGCTTTAATATTTCTCTTAGAACAATCCAGAGCGAAAGTGGGTTATTAAGCCTAAGAGAATTATGTTATGATTGATGATCCGAAAAAATATTCATGGTTTTATCGTAATAGTTTAACAATAGTCTTTTTAATCTTTTTTATCGGCACATTAATTGCCCAGGCTATAACCGGGCATAAAGAGCTTAATGAGGAAATTGTAGATAAGGGCGGCAAAGAAATCAGCTTTGGGCTTTATCTTAAATCAGGACACTTTTTATCTTCTACATTTGAAAATTTTCAAAGCGAATTCCTCCAAATGGGCATGTATGTATTGCTCACGGTTTTCTTGAGGCAAATTGGATCTGCCGAATCTAAAGGTATGGAAGGTGATGAGGAGGTAGACCGAACTCCTAAACCACATAAGAATGCGCCCTGGGCCGTAAAAAAAGGTGGATGGATATTAAGATTGTTTAGCAGCTCGCTTTCAATTGCATTCTTTATACTGTTTCTGTTAAGCTGGGGTGGACATTTATATGGGAGCTGGCAAGATCATAATTTAATGCAGCTGCTGGACCATAAACCAGAAGATAGCCTAGTTGCATTTTTAGCAGAGCCAACTTTCTGGTTCGAAACTTTTCAAAATTGGCAAAGCGAATTTCTATCGGTTGCCTCTATTGTTTATTTAACTATTTATTTAAGGCAAAAGGGTTCCCCTGAATCCAAGCCGGTGGATGCCCCTAATATGGAAACCGGGAAATAATTAGCGGGGTTCCAGAAATATTTCGGCGATCATGCATCGGGCGCTGCCTCCACCAACCGATTCGATAGTATCCAGAGGGCAGTAAACCAGTTTGCAATGCTTTTCCAGCAAAAACGCCTGATATTTCTCTAAAGCATCAAAAGCCTGTTTTGACATTACGAGTAGATTTTCGTAGTGATTTTTTAACTGAAGCATATTGCCAGCAAACTGGTTGAGCTGCGTGTAGTTTATTGTAATGATTTCTTTCCCAGAGGATTCCAGCGATGTTGCGACTTTTTTTCTTTCTTCACTATCCTTTATTGATTCGAGGCAAATGATGGCAAATGTATCGCCCAGGCACATCATCACGTTAGTGTGGTAAATTGCTTTTCCGTTTTGGCCGAGTGCTGTAAAAGTAACTGGAGTATAGCCGGCTTTGGAGCAAAATTCGTGCAGAACGTCAATGTTTGTACGGGGTGATAAACATGCATAAACAAGTTTATTATTTCTGTCCAGAACCATGCTTCCGGTGCCTTCAAGAAACTTATTTTCGGATTCAAAGTAGCTCAAGTCACAAGTTTCGGTTATTTTAAACTGTTTGTTTAGCTGCTCTAAAATATCTTCACGCCGTTCCATTCTCCGGTTTTCTGCTTGCATTGGATACAGAAAAAGTTTTCCATCACTATGGGTGCTAAACCAATTGTTAGGAAATATCGAATCCGGTGTGTGAGGGCTTTCCGTGTCTTCAACAATTATAACCTTAACTCCGTTTTGCTTTAAACATTCTGCAAAATTGTCAAACTCTTCGAGTGCTTGCTGATGGACTGGCCAGGTTTGAGTTGGCATGTTCATAAAAGAGTTAGTTACTGCTGCCTGTTCATTAAACCCAAAATTTACAGGCCGTATTAATAAAATGGTCGATGTCGATTGCATATCTCTTTAAATTTCATCTCTAAATAAAGGCATGCTCATACAATGAAAGCCACCTCTGGCGCGAGATAGCTCTGCTGATGGGATCAGTATCAGTGTATCACTTAAATCGTCTGCCCTTAATTCATCTTGTTCTAACTTATTAATCAAATCTCTGGCTTTTATGGTTTTGAAGCCGCATTGCCTAAAGGCCTCAGCTGTTTTGTCATTTCTATCATATCCAAGTACAACCCCGTCTTTTAAGGCTAGAAGATTACAAGAGTCTGTCCATTGTTCGCGCACATCAAAGGGGAATTCGTTATTGCCTGAATAGATAAACTTTACATCTTCTGTGCAGCCCAGGTCTTTTTTGCTGACGTGTATCAGTAAATCCTCTATGCATTTAAACGTTTTGGACTTATTCATTTGACCCTTTCTAAACTGGATGATTTCAGGCCTGTCCTTATTTCGTTTTTCAGATAGATAATCCAGGGCATCTGCGCCTTTATTTTGTTCCCTGGTAGAAATCGAGCCTAAAACCACCCAAGTATCCCTTCGTACCTGAGTAAATAAGGTGTCGATATGCATAAAATCACGTTTATGTGGGATTTTGACCACCGTAACCTTTTCAACTACATTGTTCTCAAATAGTAACTTAATAGCTTCGCTGATACCACTGGCAGATGTACGCTCGCTGTAGCCGATAAGCACATGATTAGGGCTTACAACCATTACATCGCCGCCTTCAATCGTTGTTTTTTCTCCCGACTCTTCACCGGGGCGAAGGAAGTATTTCACCGTATCGGGTATCTCCAGTATATTATCCCGGTAGCTTTCAAAAAGCGGATGATTGAAAAATATGTAACGGGCAAGCAAGGTTTCCCGAGAACGGGCTTTCTTTGCCGGCTTATTTAGTAAAATGTAGTTATTAATTGTGATTCCGATGTCGCGGGTGAAAATGAGGTTTGGGATTGGCGGGAATATCATGTTGCCATCGAACAGCGAGCCGGAAATAAAGATCTTTGCCAGTTCGTCTGGCCGGGTTTGAATAAGCTGCTGCTGAAGTTTGTAGCTACAGCCTTCTATTGCGCAAACAGAGGCCGTAAGTTTTTGGCAAATGTCTGAGTTGCCTAGAATGTCAGCCAGAAGTTTTTCAAGTTCAATAACCTTATCGGAGTTATGAAAGCCAGGTTTACAGGGCTTATAAAACTCTCGTTTGGTATTTTCAGAATCTATTTCGTTAAGTTTTCCTTTTATCTTTTCTTCATCGAGGAAATACAATAGCAGTTTTACATAGTAATCATATTCTTTTTTTCGAACGGTTTCGAGGTGTAGGATGTCTTCAAAAAGCCAGTCTTGAGCTTTAGATGGATTAACTCTGCCAATGCCACTATCTGGGCTATGGATAATAAGGGCCCGAAGCCTCCCTATTTCTGAACTTACCTGAACTTTCATCAATGTACTAACAATTGATAAAGCTATTGGATTGATGTTAGGGGAATATTAAGTGTGGGTTAGGATAGAGCTGTTAGCCCGTCAGGTATGAGCTGACAGCTTTGAGGTATGAGGTAGCTGATAGCTCAAAGCTCATGGCTGATAGATGATAGCTCAAAGCTCATACCCCAACTTTCCCCCTCTTTCCGTTTCCCGAGGATTTTCTCTAAGTTTGCGCCGATGGATTTTATTGTAAAAGGAACCCTTGAAGCTGTTAAAGCTTTATATAATGCAGAACTTAAAGAATCAGATATTAGCCTTCAGGAAACCCGCAAAGAGTTTGAGGGAGAAGTAACCGTTGTAACTTTTCCGCTTACTCGTTTATCAAAAAAATCTCCTGAACTAACCGGTACTGAAATTGGCGAGTATCTGGTCAAAAACCTGGAAGAAGTTTCCAGATTCAATGTTATCAAGGGCTTTTTGAATATTTCCATAACTGACGACTTTTTACTGAAAATTTTTAAATCAGAGATTAGCCAGCAAGGATTTGGTGGCCTCCCGGCAAACGGGAAGAAGGTAATGGTTGAATACTCTTCGCCTAATACAAACAAACCACTTCATTTAGGCCATGTTCGTAATAACCTGCTTGGTTTTTCTGTGTCGGAGATTCTGGCGGCGGCTGGATATGATGTTGTTAAAGCTAACCTGGTAAATGACAGGGGAATCCATATCTGTAAATCAATGCTTGCCTGGCAGAAATTTGGCAATGGCGAAACACCCGAAAGCACTGGCTTAAAAGGTGATAAATTGGTTGGAAATTACTATGTGATTTTCGATAAGGAGTATAAAAAACAAATAGATGAGTTAAGGGGGCAAGGACAAACTGAAGATGAAGCCAAGAAAAATGCTCCTTTAATCAAAGAAGCGCAGCAAATGCTTCAAAAATGGGAAGCAGGCGACGAAGAGGTGATAAATCTTTGGAAAACCATGAATGGCTGGGTTTATGAAGGTTTTGATACTACTTACAAAAAGCTAGGTGTTGCCTTCGATAAGTTCTACTACGAGTCTGACACCTATCTTTTAGGAAAAGATATTATTGATGAAGGCCTTGAAAAAGGTGTTTTCTTCAAAAAGGAGGATAATTCTGTTTGGATTGATTTAACTGCCGATGGCTTAGATGAAAAGCTGGTGCTTCGTGGGGATGGTACTTCGGTGTATATCACCCAGGATTTAGGTACTGCTGAGTTGAAATATAAAGACTTTAATGTGGATGCGTCTATCTATGTTGTAGGAAACGAACAAGATTACCACTTTAAAGTATTGTTCTTGATTCTGGATAAATTAGGGAAATCCTGGGCTAAGGGTTTATACCATTTATCTTATGGAATGGTGGATTTGCCATCTGGAAAGATGAAATCCCGCGAGGGAACAGTTGTTGATGCGGATGATTTGATTCAGGAAATGAACGATACCGCTAAACAACGCACAGAGGAATTAGGCAAGACAGACGGGTTCTCTGAGGATGAAAAAGAAAAACTTTACAACATTATCGGATTAGGCGCTTTAAAATATTTCCTGTTAAAAGTAGAGCCTAAGAAACGCCTGCTTTTTGATCCAAATGAATCAATAGATTTCCAGGGGCATACCGGGCCATTCATTCAATATACCCATGCCCGTATCTGTTCGGTTCTTACAAAGTCTGGTTTAACCGATTTTAGTTTTGAAGGGATTGAGTGTTTTGAATCCTCAGAAAGAGAACTGATTTTAGCCTTAAACAAATACCCTGAGGTAATTCTCGCAGCAGCCGATGAATTTAGCCCTGCATTAATTGCTAATTATGCTTACGAACTGGCAAAGCTGTATAACAAGTTTTATCACGAAGCTCCGATACTTAAAGTTGAAGATGCCGAGTTTAAGAAATTTAGGCTGGCTTTATCAGCTTCAACAGCTGCGGTAATTAAAAAGTCTATGAAATTATTAGGTATTGAAGTACCTGAGAAAATGTAAGTAGGTTGGTGGAGACACCGACCACGGCAAAAAAAGTTATTACAAAAAGGCGAGTGAGGGTTTTCTTATCCGCCTTTTTTGTTTTTGTAATAGCTCCGTGTTAGTTAAGTGGTTGGTGGGGACACCAACCATGGCAAAAGAAGTAATGCAGAATCATTCAGCATGCTCAGGATGAGCTAGGATTCGGTCTTCGAAGCGTTTGTCGGGAACCAGCCATATAATGGCAACCAGTGTATACAAACCAAGGCTTATCCACGAGTTTAAAAAAGCGGCAAAAATTGCCGTGGCATATATAGCAAGTGAAATTTTGCCTTTGCTATCCTTTCCCAAGGCCTGAGCAAAGGTGGATTCTTTGCCGTGATGATGTACCAAAGATTTTGCCAGAATGGAGTATGCCACCGCATTCATAAACAAAACTATCCCATAGATAATGGCTGGCCATTTACTAAAATGGTTCTCACCCATCCAGTTTGTTGCAAAGGGCACCAGGGAGAGCCAAAAGAGCAGATGGGTATTGGCCCATAATATTTTACCATTTACCGAGTGTACAGCCTGCATCATGTGATGATGGTTACTCCAATAGATAGCCACATAAATAAAACTCAGTATGTAACTGATAAAAACGGGGAACATGGGTTTTAACGATTCAATACTGTCGCCATGTGGAACTTTTAATTCCAGCACCATGATAGTAATAATGATGGCAATTACGCCATCACTAAAAGCTTCGAGCCTGCTTTTTTTCATGATAAATGATGAATAATTAGTCTATTTCTACCTGATCGAGGTACATCTTATTAATTACATCTGCATATTTCTTCTCTATAACCTTACGCTTTGCTTTCATAGAGGGGGTTAATTCGCCGTCTTCTATCGTAAATGGATTACGTTTTATCCTGAAATTTTTAATGCGCTCAAATTTGGCAAGTTCATTAGACAGCTTTTTTATATCTGATGACATCCAGGATATAATGTCTTTATCGTCCACAAAAGGATCTTCGCGCTGGAAGAATTCCTCTCTTAAATTGAAGGTTTCAATAAGGGTATCTTTTGGAGGGACTATGATTGCGGTGATATATTCCCGTTTGTCTCCAATTAAAAATATTTGTTCAATTTTAGGGCTCTTCAGGTAGGTGTTCTCGACTGGGGTTGGATAGATGTTTTTCCCGAAGGAGTTGACAAGCATATTCTTAAGGCGGTCGGTAATCTTTAGGTTTCCTTTATAAAAGCGCCCAATATCGCCTGTATGAAACCATCCCTTAGAGTCAATTACTTGTGCTGTGTCTTCTGGCTTATTCCAGTAACCTTTCATCACACAATGCCCCCGAACAATAATTTCTCCTTCTTCGCATTCGTAATCTTCCTTGAAGGTGTCGTGGGTTTGCACACTAAGAATCTTCTTGGATTCTACATCCTGAATACCAACTTCAATGCCCGGAATTATTCTTCCAACAGTGCCATAAATCTGGCGGTGATATTCCGTCACAGCCATAACCGGTGAAGTTTCAGTTAAGCCGAAGCCTTCCAGTATTTTTATTCCGAGGTTACCAAAAAACTCACCCACATTTTGGGGCAATGCAGCTCCGCCAGAAAGCATGAATTTAAGCCTTCCACCTGTTTTCTGCTTGATTTTCGAGAACACGAGTTTGTCGGCAAGCTTTTGTTTTCCTGAAAGGATGAGATTAGGCTTCTTTCCAGCCTCGATAACTTCCCTATATTTTTTACCGGTTTCTAAAGCCCACAGGAATATCTTCGTTTTTGTGCCGCCCGCATTGGTTCCGCTTTTCATGGCTTTGTCATGGATCCGTTCTAATAAACGAGGGACACAGCTCATTACGCTTGGCTTTACCTCCTCCATATTACGGGCAAGAAGCTCGAGGCTTTGGGAAAACGCGATAGTACATCCAGCGGTGCAGCAAACATAGTAGGTTGCAGTACGTTCGAAAACGTGTGATAGTGGTAGAAAGGATAGAAATACGTCATCCTTGGTGATCACCGGAATCTGATCTAAAGAGCACTGAACGTTCTTAACGAAGTTATCGTGCGTAAGCATTACACCTTTGGGAATACCGGTAGTGCCTGAAGTATAAATCAGCGATGACAGGTCTGAGGGAAGTATGGCTTCGCGACAGCTATCGATACTGTGTCGGTAATCTTGCAGGCACTTTTTACCCTCTTCTATGAGTCTGCTAAAAGCAATTACGCCGGCATTAAGTGTGACGTTCTCTGTGTATCTCTCAAAACCGTCGAAGACCGGAATAATTCGTTGTAGGCTGGGGCAGTTATTGGCAATTTTTACGACTTTCCGTAAAAGAAATGGATTGCCGATAAGAATGGTTCTTACGCCGGCATCATTTAAAATATATTCCATTTCCAGCTCAGAGAGGGTAGGGTAGATGGAAACATTTACAGCTCCAATTTGCTGTAGCCCCTGGTCGTAAAATATATAGTTGGGGCAGTTTTCTATAACGAAACCCAGCCTATCACCTTTTCTGATGCCAATGGAAAGCAGGTAAGCTGAAATTGCGTCGGCGGTATCTAAAGTCTCCTGGTAGCTTATTTTTTCCCAGGCGTTTTTCGGTTTATGTATTAGAAATGTGTCCTCTGGCGAATGTATGTTAGTTATAACATTCCTTAAAAGTTTTGGAACGGTATTAAGTTCGCTTTTATGGCTCATTGGGCAAGGGTATAAATGTAAATGCTATTATACAACAAAAGGGGCATAAAGCCCCTTTCTTGTTACAAACTTAAAAGTTTTTTTCAATATTAAACTGAGAAACTCTCGCCGCATCCACAGGTGCGTGTAGCGTTTGGATTATGGAAATTGAAACCCTTACCATTCAATCCGTCTGTGAAATCAAGTTCTGTACCGGCTAAATATAAAAAGGATTTCATATCTAGAGCCATTCTAACTCCCTTGTCTTCAAAGAACTGGTCGCCCGGTTTCTCTTCGTTATCAAAATCAAGATTGTAAGATAAACCAGAACAGCCGCCTCCTTGCACAGAAACCCGTAAAAAATAAGAGGAATCCAGCCCGGCATCCTGCATCAGGCTGTCAACCTTTTCTTTTGCTTTATCTGTTACTGTTACCATTATATTTTTTATTTAGAATCAGGAGAAAAGAATCGAGAATCAAGAGAAAAAGAACCAAGACATAACGCTTAATTAGCCTGTCTCTTGCCTCTTGTCTCTTGCCTCTTGTCTCTTTTTTCCTTTTTATTAATGATGTGCTTTCTCGCTTACAATTGGCTCTAAGCCATTTTTAACGCGGTAATCGTTAATTGCAGCTTTAATAGCATCTTCTGCTAATACAGAGCAGTGAATTTTTACCGGTGGCAAAGCTAATTCTTCAACAATGTCCATGTTATCGATGCTCATTGCTTCATCGATGCTTTTTCCTTTTAACCATTCTGTAGCTAAAGAAGAAGAAGCGATAGCAGATCCACAACCAAAGGTTTTGAATTTTGCATCAGTAATTACATTTTCTTCGTTTACTTCAATTTGTAGACGCATTACGTCGCCGCATTCAGGAGCTCCAACTAAGCCGGTACCAACTTTAGCGCTGCTTTTATCTAGAGTACCAACGTTACGCGGGTTGGTGTAGTGGTCAATAACTTTATCTGAGTAAGCCATAGCTTTTTTATTTACGATTTATTTATTTACGAATTACGATTTTTTAACGCCGGGGAGCTTAATGTTCAACCCACTCAACTTTGTCTAAGTCAATACCATCCTTGAACATTTCCCAAAGTGGAGAAAGGTCCCGAAGGTGATTAACTGCTTTCTTGGTTTGTTCGATAGCAAAGTCAATTTCTTCCTCGGTAGTAAACCGACCTAAACCATAGCGTATCGAAGAGTGTGCCAAATCATCTGATAAGCCCAAGCTTTTTAATACATAAGAAGGCTCTAAGGAAGCTGAGGTACAAGCAGAACCAGATGATACTGCCATATCTTTCATCGCCATCATTAAACCTTCTCCTTCAACATATTTGAAAGAAATGTTAGCCACGTGTGGCAATCTGTGTTCAACGTTTCCGTTAACATAGCTCTCTTCTAATACAGTAAGGGCTTTTTCTAATTTGTCGCGTAGTGCAGAAAGGCGTTTTGCTTCATCAGCCATTTCAAGGCGGCAAAGTTCGCAAGCTTTACCAAAGCCAACAATACCAGGTACGTTAAGGGTTCCAGAACGCATTCCACGCTCGTGGCCACCGCCGTCCATTTGTGCAGTTACTTTAACTCTTGGGTTTTTACGGCGTACGTATAATGCACCAATACCTTTTGGCCCGTACATTTTATGAGCGGAAAATGCTAAAAGGTCAATTCCGTCTGCATTTACATCAACCGGAATTTTACCAACAGCCTGAGTTGCGTCGGTAAAGAATAGGGCACCGTGTTTGTGTGCGATAGCAGAGATTTCTTTAATAGGCTGGATAACCCCAATCTCGTTATTTCCATACATTACAGAAACAAGAATCGTTTTATCTGTGATTGCGTTTTCTAACTCTTGAAGGTCAATTAAACCATCTTCTTTAACGGGAAGATAAGTAACAGAAGCTCCTAGTTTTTCGAGGTGTTTACAAGTATCCAGAACTGCTTTGTGTTCTGTTACAACAGTAATGATATGATTACCTTTATCTTTATACATCTCGAACACACCTTTGATAGCAAGGTTGTCTGCTTCAGTAGCGCCGGATGTGAAAATGATTTCTTTTTCGTTTGCGCCAATCAGCTGAGCCACTTGTCCGCGGGCATAATCAATTGCTTCTTCTGCTGCCCATCCAAAAGCGTGGTTTCTGCTTGCTGCGTTACCAAATTTCTGAGTGAAATAAGGAATCATCGCATCCAGAACACGTGGGTCCATCGGAGTGGTAGCGTTATTGTCTAAATATATTGGGAGATTCATATCAAGAGATATTGTTTTTGTAATTCTATTACAAAGATAATAAAACTTTTAGCGGATAGGTATCAAGATTATCTATGTGCCATAGATTTAACGGTCATTTTTTTGCCATAATGGGGCAATGTATGACGAAAGTCATTTTGTGGAAATGCAAAAATGGGAGGAGAATTCTTATCGAATGAAGTAACGATATCGAACTGTACTATTTATTTGTTATTTATGTGGTTTAAACCAGCACAGTGATATATTCCATTGATTTTCATAGCATATTTTCCAGTTCGTTTGACACATTTAGGATTTTCAGTAATTTAACCATTGAGCAAGCCAGTTTGACGCCTGAGAACACTCCTAAAAGTATTTGGCAAATTCTAAATCATTTAGTTGTCTTCCAGGACAGGAAGCTCGAGCAGCTATTCAGCAATAATTATTCTGCGGTTTTGGAGGGAGAATCCTGGTTGGTAGAGCCAGAGGTAAATAGCCAGCCGCAGTTAAATGAATTAGTAAAATACTTCTATCGGCAGATTCTTCAAATACAAGAACTGATTGATGCACTTACTCTTGAGACTCCCTTCCTTGCCAGGAAATTAAAATCGATTCAGGAGATGTCTATTCATTTTTCATTTCATCTCGGTGAAATCGTTCTTATAAGGCGGCAGATGAAAAATTACCCTTGGCCGGATGAAATGAAAGCGTTCTTTGCTAATGAAGAATAGGGGGGCGGTTTCTCAAATCATCTTAAGTTCTGGTGGCAAAGCAGTTTTATACTCAAAGCCTACAATTATTTAATGCCATTTATAAATTTGCTGAGAGCCGGAATTAACTGGGGATGCAGTTCAAGATTGGAATTCGAATAGGTGGCAAAGTTTTGTGCCCTGTCTGCAGGAGCTTCTTTTAAGATATGATTCATGCCGTTAATGATTTTTAATTGAGCCAGAGGGCTGGCTTTCTTTAGACGCAGCGCATTGTCTGTGCTAACCTGAATGTCATTGCTTCCCTGAACAATTAAGATTGGCATTTTTAGTTTGGCTATTTCAGCTGAAGGATGATATTGCATCCATGAATGCATGTAAGGAATCACAGATGGCCTGAACGTATTTGCCAGGGTTATATTTTGTGGTGATTGTACAGGAAGTCCTAGTTTAACAGAGTCAATTAAAGATACTGCTGTTTTAAAATCGGCAGGTGGGAGGCCTGTTTGGAATTGGGTTTTAAGGATTTTATCTATGGAATAACCAGCTCCGGCAATAGAAATAAAAGCATCAGCTCCTGCTTGTTTGCATGCCAGCATTCCTACTAAAGAACCTTCGCTATGCCCTGCAACGATAATTTTTGAAAACCGGGTATCTTTCTTTAGGAAGTTTATAAGAGCGACAGCATCATTTACGTTGTCTTCAAATCTTAACTCAGCCTCGGTTTTGGATGTACTGCTTTGTCCGGTAAACCGTTTGTCGTACCTAAGTACCGCTACATTTTGACACTTCAGTGCTTCGCTTATTTTAAGGAAGTAATTGGGTTTACCATTAATCATTACTGAGTTTCCATTTCTGTCGATAGGCCCCGAGCCGGGGATAAGCAATACCACCGGGATTTTTTTATTGGTATCAGGAAGGGATAAAGTGCCTTTGATCGTTGCACCAGGTGTTTTTACTGTGATTGAGCCAGGCTCTTCAGGCTGGCGTTTGTCTGCTCCGGTAAAGAATCCTGTCAGCTGGTTTTGCTTGTTAAAGTGAAGGTACAGAACAACATCCGACTTATCAAATTTCGCCACGTAACTCCTTGCCTGTGCCGTTTCTTGCAGGAATTCGCTTTTAAGAAGGTTACCTAAGGGACTTTTAAATTGCTGAATAACAGCGCCTAGATTACTTAATGGAAGTGCTTTTTTTACTTCTTCGGAAAATAGCGGATAGATGCTGTCTGGTTGGGTGTTGTTGTAATACCTGACAAATTTTTCGGCTAAGGCATCAGTCGGCCGATGCTGTGAAAAAGCCTTGAATACAAGGAAGGTGAGGATGAAGGTTGATAACGAAGATTTCATGGTTTAAATCTTTCTATTTTTTGCTAAAAGTAAAAAGATGTTTGATAAATCATTCAAAATGAACAATCTGTTACATTTTATATTTTTCGAATTAGGGGGGATGATAACTATGGAGGACGCTTTAGAAAAAATCAGAGAGTTTGCAGACAAAGCCCACGGCAGCCAATTGCGTAAATATACTCCCGAGAGGTATATTGTGCATCCCGTTAGGGTAATGGAAATGTGCCGTTCATACACCCAAAATGTAAGTATACTAGCTGCGGCTTTATTGCACGATGTACTTGAGGATACATCGGTAAAGGAAGAGGAAATGCTTTCTTTCCTGGCTGGGATTTTGGAGCATAATGAGGCTGTTAAAACTGTGAAACTGGTAGTTGAGTTAACGGACATCTATACCAAACAGAATTATCCGAAGTGGAATCGTAAAAAGCGGAAACTGAAGGAGTCACAGCGAAT
>CBIHNR010000052.1:0-28944 GCA_966211215.1 uncultured Pedobacter sp. | reverse complement strand
CTGAGACACCTGAAATGAAAATGATCATGCTGGTGTTTATGTTCCCGGCAGTTTAAACAAATGGCAAAATAATACTTACCATTGTCGGATAATATCTTGTGGACATACCCATCTTCACAAAAGCTGTTCAATGCCCGATAGACCGTAACCCTATCCATCGAACCCTTAATTTCTTTCACTATGTCTTCCTGGCTTAATGCCTGTTTTGACGAACTAAGAATATTTAAAACCTCCTGTTTTGCCGGCGTATTCCTTTTCTTCTTCATTTAACTATTGCAACAAAATTGCAATAATATAAAATAATCCTAACTTTACAGCCACCAAATTAAGAAAAAGACAGGGCCAAAAGCCCCTCAAATTCACACCTTTAAAATCGTACTATGGAAGAAAATCAAAAACTGGATGTAATCATAATTGGCGGTAGCTACGCCGGGCTTTCAGCAGCAATGAGCCTTGGCCGGGCTATCAGAAATGTACTGATTATCGATAATGGGAAGCCTTGTAACCAGCAAACTCCGCACTCACATAATTTTATAACTCAGGATGGGAGCCCTCCGGGAGAGATTTATGAGCTGGCAAAAGCTCAGGTGTCGTATTATCCAACTATAAAGTTTTATAAAGGACTCGCCACTAAAGCATCAATTGTTGAGAACGGATTTGCGGTTGAGACTCAATCGGGCGATACCTTTAAAGGCAGGAAATTGCTCTTTGCCACGGGGCTAAGAGACCTTCTGCCAGAAATTGATGGTTTTAAAGAATGCTGGGGAATATCAATTTTACATTGCCCCTATTGCCATGGCTATGAGGTAAAAAACGAGGACACCGGTATACTGGCGAATGGAGAAATGGCTTTTGAATTAGCCAGGTTGATTTCTAACTGGACAAAAAGCCTTAGCATATTTACGAATGGTAAACAGGAATTCACGGAAATACAACTTGAAAAACTCAAAAAGAACGGCATCAGGGTTGTAGAAACGGAGATAAAAAGTCTACAACAAAATGGTGGCAAAATACAGAACATCGTATTTAAGGATGGATCTGAAACGAATGTGAAAGCCATCTATTCAAGGCCGAAATTCCTCCAACATTGTAGTATTCCGGCAGATCTGGGCTGTGAACTGACCGAATCGGGCTTGCTTAAGGTGGATGGTTTTCAACGTACAAACGTTTCAGGGGTTTATGCCTGTGGCGATAATTCTAACTTGGTAAGGGCTGTTTCACTCGCGGTTTCTTCGGGCAGTTTTGCTGGCGTATCACTTAACAAAGATTTGATTGAGGCAGATTTCTAACACCCAAAAGCGCATCCTTATAAATAGAAATCCCGGAATAAGATTGTCCCGGATTTCTATTTTTCATGCGTTTACGCTATAATTATTGTTTAACAAACTGGCAAGCCGCCTTACCTTTTTTCCCATTTAAATACACGAAGTATAATCCTATAGGCAGGCTTTCAACGTTGAATTCAACCAGAGAGTCAGCGGGGCGAATGTCTTTTGATTGCAGGGGCCTGCCTCCCATACTGAATAACTCTGCTTTAGAATAGAGCCCGGCATCAAGGTGTATTGCTACTTTACTTCTTGCCGGATTAGGGAAAGCCTTTAAGCATGCACTTGGTTTCAAATCAACCTGGATGGTTCTTACCCCCAGTTCTGTAGTGACACCCTTTTTATCAGTCTGTGAAAGCTTATAGTAATTAAGTCCTGCAGAGGGATTATCGTCAAAAGCAGTATACTTCGTTGGCGTACTGGAAGTGCCTTTGGCTTTAAGTGTAGCAATAGTTGAGAAATTCTGGCCATCAGTTGAGCGGCAAATGGTGAAATAACTATTATTTTTCTCCCACTCTGTAATCCATTCTAACTTTACTCCTCTGCCCTGTATCTTTACGGAGAATCCTTTTAGGTTAACAGACGCAGCCTTAACAGTCATTTTTTTGGCGAATAGGGAGCCATTTGAATATGCTAAATATATCACTGAGCTAGTTGCCACAATAGAGGGTGCTAATATCTGGCCTGCAGAAAATCCGGATGCACCCACGGTTTCCCAGGTACCGGCCGAACTTAAGCGCACAACGGAAGCCTTGGAACCCTGGGTATGATCAGAAAACGATATATAAGGAGTCGTCTCGCTAAAAGCCAAGGAGTAATCTTCCGGTTGAACGTAATCAAAAAACGGACCTCCACCTACAGTTACCCAAGCTGTACCATCTGCATTCAATCGTTTAAGAAAACCGGCTCCGCTCAAATTTTCACGACAAACAACATAAACAGTGCTGCCAGATACGCCTAAAATCGGGCGGGTAAATTGTTTTCCAACAAAATCCGCATCAGCAACAGTCTCCCATACCGCCCCGCTCGTGCTTAGCCTCATTACCGTTACTTTCTGATTATCATCGGAAAATGCAACATAAGGCCTTGAGCCTACAAATGCTAAAGATGGATAATAAACCCTGCCAGGCGAAAATCCCGGGGCGCCCACATTTTGCCAGTTTCCGCTTGCGTTGAACCTTTTTACAATTACCCGGCCTTCGTTAGCTTCGTCTGAATAAATAACGTACGGAATGCCCTTATTTACCACTATAGATAAATAATTAGCGTTTGCGCCAGAGAAACCCTCCTGCCCAACGCTCTCCCAAAGGTTTGAAGCGGCATTAAAGCGTTTAACTGTCGCCCTAAATCCTTTGGCTTCGTCCTGATAGGCTACATAAGGCACGGATTCTTTAAACGCAATGGTGGTTGAGGACGCCGTAGCTGCTGAAAAACCTTCAAGGCCAACACTTTCCCAATCGGAGCCGGCAGCGTTAAGTCTTTTCACGGTAGCTTTACTTCCGTTTATCCTGGCCGCATACACTATATAAGGTACATTGTTGTTGTCGAGAGCCATAGAAGGGCTGAAACCGTCTCCTTCGGATATCGTTTTTTGGGAAGCAGATTCCCAGAAAGTGCCCTCGGCGTTAAGTTTTTTCACTACGGCTTTAGATCCCCAGCCTTCGTCAACATACACCACGTAAGGCCCGCCTGAACCTGCTGCAATGCCCACTGTCTGTGCAAAGTCAACTGAAAATCCTGAATTACCAACCGGCTCCCAAGCTGTTCCAGAAGCATTAAGTTTTACTACGGTTGCACGGCCAAACAGCCCAAAATCCATATAAGCCACATAAAATGATGATCCATTAAATGACATCGATATATGGGCAGCCTCAGCGATTGAAAAACGTTCAGTGCCAACAGTCTCCCAGTCAGTACCTGCAGCGTTGAGTTTTTTAACAGTAACTTTTTCCTGGTCTTGATATGCAACATAAGGAGTTTCGTTATAAGAGATGATGGAACTACCATCCGCTCCAAGGCCTGAGAAATCAGCCGGGCCTACCGTTTCCCAGTCTGTTCCGGCAGAATTCAGCTTTTTAACCGTGCAGACTGCGTTTGATGAGTAAATTACATAAGGTACGCCCGCATTTATCGCAATGGAAGTAAAGCGCACCTCAGCTTCCGAAAATCCAGCGGTACCCACAGTTTCCCAACCTGTTCCTGCAGAGTTTAATCTTTTTACAGTGGCCTTTTGATCATTAGCACCGTCGCGATAAGCCACATAAGGAGTGTTGCCATTAAAAGCAATAGTGGTGTAAGCGGCATAGGCATCCGAGACCGGCGAATTGCCTACCATTTCCCAAGCCGTGCCAGCACTATTGAGTTTCATAACCACCGCCCTCTCGCCACTTGCAACATCCTGATAAACAACATATGGCGTAGACCCACTGATCGCTAATTTGAGCCACCTGGCAGCATCAGCCGAGAAGTTCGCCGCCCCAACACTTTCCCAGCCAGAGCCTGTGGCCTTAAGTTTTTTCACATTGGCTTTTTGAGTTGTACCGTCAACAAAGGCTACATAAGGCACTGTGCCATTCATAGCAATGCTTGTGGAACTGGCCAGGTTATAAGATAATTCGTCGAAATCGTTGGCACCTACAGCCGTCCAGGCCTGAGCAATTGCCTTTTGTGCAAAATTTCCCACACAGGCCAACAATAAAAAGATTAATAAAATTTTTTTCATAGGTGTTGTTATTAATGATCTTAAAAGGAATTTAACTTCAGCGCCGAACCTCTTTCATTGATAATTAAATTACTGACAGCAGAAAATAAAAAAAGAGCGATCCGCTGCTAAAGAATTTTACAAGTAGGTAGATATATTAATTCCGACATGTAAATTACTGATCATTATCGACTTTCTAATACACAGTTAGATATACAGTTTTGATCATTTTTGTAAAGATGCCATCTTGTTTTTGCACAGTTAACAAATGTGAAAATGGAAGTTCTATTACCAAACTATAGTGGCTGCCTCGCATTTCTTAATATTTTTGCAAGGACTTACTACAGGTACGAATTGAAATGACTATCCACATAAAAAATATGGTTTGCGGCCGGTGTATACTTGTTGTGCGCGAAGAACTAAAAAAGCTCGGCTTGCACCCTGTGAATATTGATCTCGGTACCGTAACTATCGAGGAAGAATCTATCTCGCCAGCTATAAAAGAATCATTAATTAAAAACTTGCAAGCACTTGGTTTCGAATTACTTGACAGCACAAAGTCAAAAATTATCGAGCGTATAAAGAGCTTAATTATCGAGAATGTTCACCGGAGGGAAAGGCTACACTTGAAAGTAAACTGGAGCGATTTAATAGCCGCGGAACTGAATCAGGATTATAATAGCCTCAGCACCCTTTTCTCATCTGTTGAAGGAATAACTATTGAACAATACATCATCAGGCAAAAAATTGAAAAGGCTAAGGAGCTTATCTTTTATGATGAAAAAAACCTGAGCGAAATAGCATTTCTTTTAGAATATAGCAGCATACAACACTTTTCTACTCAGTTTAAAAAAGTAACAGGCCTAACTCCTTCTGCTTTTAAGCGTATGCACGATTCGAATAAGCAACGAAAACCCTTGGACTCAATTTAAATGGCTCATACAATATCGCTTTGCTTACTCAAAAAGACATTTTATGAAACTGAATAAAATTTTAATCGTAATATTGCGATACAAACGGAGCCCAGTTCTGTAACATTTAACATAAGGTATTATACGTGAAGGATAAATTAGTAGAGAACACTAGTTCTAAAAATTCAGAAAAGTTTGCTTCCGAATTGCACCACTCCAAACTTGCAGTCCGAGGAAACAGAAATTTTAAAACCTCAATTATAGCGGCGAAATGAGGATAGCTATATTTTCAGATATTCACGCGAACCTCCCGGCATTAGAAGCTTTCTTCGCAGATGTGGTAAACAGAAAAGTTGATGCAATGTATTGTCTTGGAGATTTGGTTGGCTATAACACCTGGCCTAACGAAGTTGTAGCTGAAATAAGGCAAAGGGAAATTCCAACCATTGCCGGTAATCATGATTTAATGGTAAAAAAGCTACGGCGCGACCAGGAGGCAGAAAGTGTCGATTATGCTTATCATCTCGGTTCTGCCGATGCCAGAGAATATTTAGCCACCCTCCCCCGCTTTCTAAAACTTCAACACCTGTTTGATGAGGAAACCATGCAACTATTAATGGTGCATGGCAGCACCAGAAGTGTAAATGAATATATGTTGGAAGATTTAGACGAAGGATATGTTCTTGAAATGCTGCGCGAAGCCGATGCCGATATTCTATTCTGCGGGCATACTCATAAACCTTATCATAGGGTTATCTCCTCTTTATCTTCATTTAAACACGTGGTGAATGTTGGTGCAGTTGGCAAGCCTAAAGATGGCGACCCGCGGGGCTGCTACGTAATTTTAACCTTGCATGATGATGCCACGCTTAAAAAGGCGGACGGGATTGAAGTTGAGTTTATCCGTTTTGAATACGACGTCGAAAAAGCAGCAACTGCAGTAGAGAATAGCCCCTTACCTACAGAATTTGCGGACAGGCTGAGAAAAGCTTATTGATAAGCTTACCTTATAACTATGGGCGAAGCAAAGCACAAACACCTGAAAGAAGTAGCAAAAGTTTTTATTAAGCTGGGATGTATTGGCTTCGGCGGGCCAGCCGTCCATATTGCTATGATGGAGGAAGAGGTGGTTAGAAAGCGAAAGTGGATAACACAGCAACACTTTCTGGATTTAGTTGGCGCTACCAATTTAATACCAGGCCCTAACTCTACTGAAATGGCAATGCACTGCGGGCATGAACGCGCTGGCCCTAGAGGTTTGCTTGTGGCGGGGCTTTGCTTCATTGTGCCAGCTGTAATAATTACGGGGATATTTGGCTGGGCTTATCAGGCCTATGGGCACTTGCCCCAGGTTGAACCGTTTATTTACGGCATCAAACCGGCAATTATTTCGGTTATTGCTTCGTTAATGATTTCCCTGGGAAAAAGAGCCTTGAAATCAGCCGAATTAGGAGTTTTGGGAGTTCTTGCTGTTATCCTGACCTCTCTTGGCTTAAATGAAATTTACATTCTTTTTGGGGTTGGGCTGATGGGAATACTTGTTTCGAGGGTTAAAAGCCAAACAGCATTGAGCTTTTTTCCTGCCCTATTTTTGCAAACCCACACCGTCTCCAATGTTTCCAACTTAAAACTCTTTTGGATTTTCTTAAAGATAGGATCTATCCTGTATGGTAGTGGTTATGTTTTGTTCGCTTTTTTGGATGAAGAACTGGTAGCTACCGGATTACTAAGCAAACAAGAACTTATAGATGCAATTGCTATAGGCCAATTTACTCCCGGCCCTGTCTTTTCGTCTGCCACTTTTATTGGCTGGCAAATATCAGGCTTTCAAGGAGCGGCGTTGGCTACTCTGGGTATATTTTTGCCATCCTTTCTTTTTGTAGCATTTCTCAACCCTTTAATTCCCAAGCTTCGTAGCTCTAAGTTAATGTCTGCGTTTTTGGATTCTGTAAACATCGCCTCGATAGCCCTTATCCTGGTGATCTGTTATGAAATGGGTAAAGCATCAATAAGCAACTGGCCTACTCTAATAATTGCCGTGTTGGGATTTATTGTCACCTTTATCTTTAAAAAGCTAAATACTGCTTTTATTATTTTAGGTGGCTCTGTTTTAGGATATATATTGAGCTTGGTGGCTTGAGGGGCTCCTAAAATTACTTATAGCGATTTCGACCCAAAACCCGAGCGAAACCCACACCTTTAGAAAAACTAACAATCGACTAAGAAACTAATAATCAACCCAATAAATAAGCCACTTTGTATTATTTTCATTACAAAGAAATAAGTTTTACTAAAAAAACACCTTTATTAATCAAAGGAAAAACATTTATCAATACCCCTAGGACAGTACAGGTTGCCGAAAGTTCCCCCTGTGTATAGTTTCAAACTAATCAATTATTATTCAACTCATTGGGTCCCACCCTTTGAGACCTATCTTATTATTAACTAAAATTTAAAAACTATGGGAATTATTACAAAATGTATTAAGTCGCAATTGCTCGCCTTATCAGTATTGGCGACTACTTCGGTTGCTTATGCGCAGACGTTGGCGTTTCCAGGGGCAAAAGGGTTTGGCCGTTATGCTACAGGCGCCAGGGCTTCAGGTACCAGATCAGTTTACCTGGTTACAAATTTAAATGACAGCGGTACCGGATCATTCAGGGATGCTGTGAGCCAGTCAGGAAGGATTGTAGTTTTTAGGGTTGGCGGGATTGTTACATTAAGTTCAGATATAGTTGTATCGCCTAATGTAACCATTGCCGGACAAACGGCACCCGGAACAGGAATTGTGTTCTTTAATAAAAGAGTAACTTTCTCGGCATCCAATAACACCATCTGCCGCTATTTGAGAGTCCGTCTTGGCGCTACCGGAAATTCCGGCAAAGATGCTTCCGGACTTGCTAACGGAGCTAATATGATCTTTGATCATTGTTCCTTTACATGGGGAATGGACGAAGTGTTTTCTATCAATTGGGATAGCAAAGGAAATAACCCTGATAATATTACTATACAAAACTGCATATTAGGCCAGGGATTACATCGCGAGAATCATTCTGCGGGAGGCCTGATCCAGCCTTCGACCGGAGGAAAAATCAGTTTAATCGGAAACCTTTACACGAGCAACAAAACTCGAAATCCAAAAGTTAAAGGCATTAATGAGTTTGTAAACAACGTGGTGTATAACTGGGGAAATGCTAACCGCCTGGGTGATGTAATGAATTATGGCTGGTCTGGCGAAGCCTATATTATGGGAGGCGATTCGGCAGGAGAATCTTTTGCCAACATTATCAACAATTATTTTATCGGTGGCCCGAGTACTAATCCATCAAATTCTACCCCGTTTACCCGAGGCAATGCAAACTTCAACGTTTATGGTTCTGGTAACTACTTTGACAATGACAAAGATGGGGTTTTAGATGGAGCGCTTGTACCTTACAACACTACAGGCTATCCTACAGATGACGCTGCTGCACTAAAAACAACACCTTACGACTATCCGGAGAAAAATACAACCCTAACCGCAGCACAAGCTTATCAGCGCGTATGTGACAGTGTAGGTGCAATTTATCCGGCTCGGGACCAGGTAGATCAAATCATGATCAATGATTTAATTTCAAAGGGCACTAGCGGTATTTACGTTTATCGTGAAACCGATCTTCCTTTAAGCAACGGCGGGCTTGGCACTTATACTTCAGGAACTGCGCCGACCGATTCTGATAGTGACGGAATGCCAGATACCTGGGAAACTGCACAGGGATTAAATCCAAACAGTGCAGCCGATGCGGTTGCTACCAGCACCACCAATCCCGGTTATTTAAATATTGAAGTGTATGTAAATTCTCTGGTAACTCCACAACAAGCTGTAGCAGCTACAGCTACCTGGGCTTTAACAACAGATCAATCCGCTACAGGAAGCGACAGCAACATCACTACGTATGCACAAACTTTTGCGTCGGGGATGGTAACCAATTATACTACCTTATCTCCTGGAACAGGTTTATATGCAGGACAAACTGTAGGTGTACAACGGTTGAAACCAAGCGCAGGCTGGCCGGCAAATCAAACCGGTATTGTATCTACCCAATTTGCTGAGTACAAAGTAGCCCCTGTTGCAGGCAAACATTTCCTAGTGAAAACTATTTCGTTTGATTTCGGTGATGCGGGAAGTACTTCAACAATGAAGGCAAATGTCTACTATTCGTTGGATGGTTTTGCAACAGCCGGAACTTTATTAAATCCTTCGCCTTTAACTTTGCCAAAATACAGTGCAACCGAGCTTTTCACCAATGTTACCTTTAGTAATCTAAATATTGATGTGCTGTCTGGGCAAACTTTAACCGTAAGAGTTTATCCATGGTGGCCATCTGCAGCCTCGACCACAAAATATCTGGTGGAACGAAATGTAATTATATCGGGAAAAGCAGCACCTACAGGTACAACGATTTCAAGTACGCCTCAAACCAGAGAACGTTTAACGTTGGTGCAAACAGAAAATGCGGAGATGAAAATATTCCCTAATCCGGTGAACAGTCACTTGACTGTTACTTTTCCCAAAACGGTATCTCAATCCAAGGTGATTATAGTTAATTCTGTAGGTGTAAAACTACTTGAACAAAATGTTCCGGCTGGTAGCACTGAAATCACAGGGGACGTTTCCAGTTTAGCAACTGGCAACTATTTTCTGATACATGACCGCGGTACGTCGAGGGAAACGAGCCAGTTTTTAAAGTACTAAGTCCTCTTTTTTCTGAATCCAGGTCCAGCTATGGAAATAGTTTGAACAGGGGATTCCAACTTTATTTGTTCCTAAACGAACAAACCCAGCAATGACTGGGTTTGTTCGTTTTTCCTTGCGGGAAAAGGCAACCATAGCGGTTAGCAATTGTCAAACATGCTGCACTCGAGAGTCTTCATTAATGGCTACCCACATGAGTGTCCAGTATAGATGAATATTTATAAAAAACTCTTAATAAGCAATCCTGCTACCGCCGCAACAGCAATGATATGTGGTTCTTGCAATTTCCTGATATAGATTAAAGCAAAAACGGTAATAACAGCAATGACAGCCGTTGTAATATCTACAATGGAACGGGTACCAATGATGATAACGGAGCCGGCAAGAGCACCCACAACCGAAGCGGTAATGCCATCCACAAAAGCTTTTATACTGTGGCTTTTTGCATTTTTTTTGAAAGAGGGAGCAAGGATTATTGTAAAAACGAAGCAGGGTAAAAACGTAGCGAGGGCAGCTACTGAAGCTCCCACAAACCCACCTACCAAATAACCAATAAAACCAACGGTGATGACTACCGGCCCCGGGGTAATCATCGCTACCGCCACAGAGTCAACAAACTGGGCTTCTGTAAGCCATTGGTATTGCTGCACTACCCCCGCATGGAGAAAAGGAACAATAGCCAGCCCGCTTCCAAAAACAAAGGCTCCGGCTTTTGCAAAGAACAAGCCGATTTTCAGAAGTGCATCATTAGAATATTCCCAAAAACCTATTCCAGCAAGAATGATAGATTGGGAAGTTACAGGTTTTCTTATCCAATGAGGCGGAGCCTTTACCAGCATATAGATCAGTCCGGTAAAGATAAAAAGGAGCACTTCTTCGCGTTGAGTTAGTACGGTTACAACTATCCCCGCGAAATAAAATAGCCAAAGCAACCAATTGGATTTAATCGCAGTAGCATTTAATTTACTAATGGATTTGATGGTAAGCTTGTAAACGCTCATGCTGATGATCCCGATCACCGCTGCACCTACACCATAAAATACCGCTTGCATCCACGGAAGGCCGCTATACAATTTATAAGCCATCCCAAGCAAAACCACCATAATAAAGGAAGGCAGCACGAACGCCAGGCCAACCAGAGTTGCACCAGGTAGTCGGTAATGAACAAAGCCTATATAAATACCTAACTGCGCAGCCAACGGCCCCGGAGCTAATTGGGCAAGAGCTAAGCCCTCTTTATATTCTTCTTCTGTCAGCCATTTTTTCTTTTCTACAAGATCTCGCTGCATGTAGCCGACTAGTGCAACCGGGCCACCAAACCCCCAGGTTCCTAATTTTAGAAAATACAGGACAAGATCTTTTAAGCTATAAATAACCGAAGTTTTCTTCACGGCCTCAGGATTTCTCATTTCAACAATTTTCATAATTCGGAATATTTAACAAGTTGGAAAGACAGGATAAGATTGGTATCAACTTTTATATGTTTTTTTCGACAAACTGAGACAAAAAAATTGGGCAAATCATTAAATCGCTCCTACTGGACTTAGAAAGTATGTGGATTAAAATCCTAAACCAAATTGAAAAGCGATTGTCGCAGATGTTGGCTTATCATTTCCGAAGCGAACAGGTAGAGGCAAAGCCACGAAAATATTGCTGTTCTTACTTTTCTTTACAATTTTATTCAGGATTGGCGTGAAACCATATCTGCCAGAAGTTTCAAATGCAGCCCTTCCAATGAAAGTAAAACCATGTCCGAGTGGCGCTAAAACCCCAGGGTGAAAAAGAACGTTACTCATTTTATCCACTCCTTTTTCCGATTTCACAAAAGGCACAACTTCAAAAGAAAAACCAACCTTCGAGCTTTTCCAGATGTTTACTCCCGTGGGCATACCTACTATATAGCTTCCGTCGAAATTCGTATGTGTACCCTCATTGGAGAAAGTTACCAAAGGGTGAATAATGCCAACGTATCCTGCAATTTTAGGATAAACCGGTTGCTGTACGGGACTTACCCGATTTGACTGAGCTTTGGTAGTTCCCAGAAAAATAATAAAGAAAAGCGCTAATGCTGATAGATGGAGTTTCATTTTATCTTTTAAACTTGTTTTAAATACTCTACAAGTTTAGTGGGATAAAAAACGAATTGATAGAACAGAATTAACCTTTTGTATTCTTTTTACTATTTGAGAGCATTTTTTTGAATTCAGAAGGATTTTTGCCAGTATGCTTTTTAAATATCCTGGTGAAATGGCTCTGATCTGAAAAACCTGTTAGGTAGGCTATTTCTGAAAGCGAATGTTTGGTGGATTGCAGCAAATCAATCGCTTTTTCGATACGAAGTTTTCTGATATACTCACCGAAAGACAGGTTATCAAAATGCTTGGAGAACTCTCGGGATAAATAAGCCGGATGGACATTTAATTCCTGCGAAATATCTTTAAGGCTAAGATTCAAGTTGGTGTCTATCTGGTCCTGGATAATGTCCTTCAATTCAACAGCCCATTCTGGTATCCTTTTCTTTTCGTCTTTCTGTTGTTTGATATAAGCGTTAAAAACTTCGATCAGCAAATTCTCAACCGGATTTTGCGTATGCCGTTCTTTTTGAAGATGCTTTGCCCAACTGTATAAAGCATCATAAATTATCATGCCTTTTTCCAGAAGTTCCTGATCATTATTGATATTATAGGCAAGTCCGGCGGAAATAGCCCAAAGCCCGGAAGCCTGCGCTGCAATATGATGTGTATCAGTGTCGGCACCCCTAACAATTACCGCTATAGTCTGCAATGCGGGGTCTTTTAGTTGATTCTTTTTAAGAATGTAGTCAAAAGTGCATTTGTCTTCATAATGGCTGTATTCTACGCCTGGAATATCAAATGGTATTGCATTCAACTCCTTTGCCTTTGTCAACACTTCATCAAAGGGAACGTAAATAATTTCAGCATCAGCATCAATAAAACGTTTAATAAGCCAGGGGCATGCAATTCTATCGATTTTTGGCCGCTCTCGGGTAATCCATTTCATAAAGAACTTTATGGTGCAAACATAAGAAGCTATTTACAATCTTCTCTTTTATGTGATAGAAAAGCAAGTTGCATAGATGTAGGACTGTTCCTAGCCGAGTCTCTCCGAGAGGACTCGGCGGATCTGGATGGTTCTTGCAATTCCCAGGCTCCCGAGCTTTACAAAAAAACCACAAAACAAAAAAGCCCGATAAATCGGGCTTTTTTGTTTCTTCAGCGGAGAGTGAGGGATTCGAACCCCCGGACCTGTTACAGTCAACAGTTTTCAAGACTGCCGCAATCGACCACTCTGCCAACTCTCCGCGACAAAAGTACAAATCCTTGCTTCATTTCCAAACTCTAAATGAAAAAACTGCGTTTCCATGCTAATAAGGTCATTTTTCAAACATTGCGGGCTATACGCAAGCACACAATAACATTCTGATAATTAAGCCATAAAAGCTGAAATCACATGGTAATTTTGAAGTTCTATATTCTTCAAATTCAATAAAAAAGCCTGCTCTATTAAAGCAGGCTAAACTATTTAGGTGTAAAAAAGGATTAATCTGCGTCCACAATCTTGGCAGAAAATTTACCCTCGGAGATTGTTTTTGTTGCTTCAGCGCTATTTTGCGCAGAAATTTCAAACGTTCCTTTAATTTCTTTATCACTGATTGAGGTAATTTTTACTGTACCAGTTTCACTAACGTATATATCTGTTGCTGGATTAGAACCATTTTGATAGGCAACAACTACATTTTCGTTATTAGCAACATTGTAATTACCGACCGTAGGTATGTCATCAAATGCAATCGTTAAAGACTCTGAATTTCCGATACTGGCAACCAAACCCAGACTCTCTTCACCTTGGACTTCCTCGTCTTTGACGCAAACAACCAACGTGCTTTTCTTAGCTGCTCCATCTAATTTAAAGGTGAGGTCAGAGCTAAACACTTCTTCTCTCACATCTTCATTGTCGTCTTTTTTACAGGCACCCAGGCTAACAACTAATAGGCTAAATAATAACACGGTAGATTTGATTTTTTTCATAACTTATATGTTTAAGATTTTATATGAAACCTATACGCCTGAAAAAATCAAATCATTACAGTAACTAATAATTATTTTTTTTTCTATCAACTAACTAAAAAACACTAAGGAAAAATATAATTACTTTAAAAACAACCAGGAGATGAGATCGAATTTTTGTCGAAGATAGAGATGCACGACTGGGATGGTAATACCTTATTAAAAATGGTATCAATCAGATGAAGTAAAAGTAGACGCGAAACTCTTAAAGATTGCTTCTTATTCTTTTAAATGAAGCGCAACTAGATTTTGATGTGTTTTATATTCTATAATAGCTGTTTATTGGGCAATAATGTTGCTTTTTCAATACACAGCCCTAGACACAAAATATTGTTTACAGATAATGATTTTACTTTACAAAAAATGTAAACCTTTGATTTTTACTTCCTGCGATAATTGACAGTAATGCATACAATTTATAATCATACATTAACGAATTTAAACTGCCTACACAGAGAATTTACCCCAGGTAGCCGCCGCGTAGAGACCTACGGCGGACGTTTATTTAATGCGACAAGCCTAAAAATGCAAAGCCCGGCGGGAATCACCGCCAGGCGTTGCTATATTATATGTAGAGATGTTTTGTTAAACAGCAGCCTTCTGTTCAATAACAGGGGCTTTGAAGATATTTTCTACCTTAGGCTGTGATTCCCTTTGTTTTGCTTCCGGTTTTACGCCAAAAAGTATCCGGGTAAAATTGGTTCTCTTAATTATTAGTTCATAAAGGACATAAATAAAGCCGAATGATAAAAACGTTATCAAAGTGAGCTTATACGCTACCCCAGCTTCCATTTTTATTACAAAATAGCTTGCAATGATGATTACCGTTTGATGCAAAATATAAAAAGGATAAACTGCCTGGGTAGCATAGGTTAGCCTCTCAGAGCCATAATTAAGCACCCGCATTGCAACTCCGAATATTCCTAGCACCCATAGCCATTGATTTAGGGATTTTAAAACAAACAATGGCAGATTGCCTGGACTGCTTAAATTCAGAAAATAAGTATGAGGGTCATTATTAGTAATAGAAAACCAGTATAACCCTGCAGTTAAGGCAACTCCCAGTAATAAGGCTTTGCCTGTGCACCTTCTAATTGCATATCTGAAAGAAGCATTAGGCCAAAAAACAAGGCCACATACAAAAAATGGAAAATAGTAAACAAAGGTTGACACATAGTAAGTCATTGGAAGTGTTGCCTTTAAAACGAAGTAAGGCAGGTTAATAAACACCCCCATAGTAAGCAGCAGGTATGAGTTGCTGAATACACCAGATATTTTTTCGATTATGTACTTTCCGGTATCTGATTTTGCAAACTGCAGTACCGGCAATAACAACATGCAATAAATAAAAAGGAACGCAAGGTACCATAAATGCATAAAATGAACATTTCCTTTGGGCGACCAGTGCCAGTCAAGATTGATAATTGAGTAGAAAAACTCAGTCCAGGCTTCCCCACTACCTCGGTAAAGCCTAATAAAGTATATCTGGGGAGGAATAATTAAAATTACAGCAAAGGCTAATGGAACTAATAAGCGCACACACCTTTCCGAAAAGTAGGACATAACCGACTTCCTTTTAAACGACAATGTTACAGCCGCCCCAGAAATAATAAACAGCAAAGGCATACGCCAGGGCAGGAAAAAAGCAATAAATTGGGTTAAGAAAAGAGAAGTTTCCTCGTTTTTTATCCAATACTTCCAGTCTACAAATACTTCAGCACTATGCTCAAAAAGTAGAATGGAAAATGCAAATACGCGAAGCCAGTCCAGGTAATACAGGCGTTCAGGTCGGTTTACGTTAGAATTAATCATAAGTAGGTAAGTTTAGGGGCCATTTCCTTAATTGTAAAACTATTACACATTTCACCAGCAGAATAAGGTTTAAACCCATGTCAATAAAATAAAGATCTATTATCTCCGTTAATGCCATAATGCGGCTATCAGTGCTTGTAAATAAAGATATAACAGATTATATGTTTAAACATTCACATATTGCTTTACAAAAATGAGGCGCTGCTTACCACCTCAGGTTGTGCAATTTTGTCTCGTTTTTAAGACAGGAGAGAATGGAGCATATTTTGCTTAAAACCAACTAGGTAGCGCCAAATTAAATGTTTGAACACTTGTTAGGAACTCCAAAGAAACACTGGCATAGTTATCGCAGTTATTGTATAAACTACACTATACATGAAGGTGACAGAATTATTTCATTTGATTAATAGTAAGGTGCCCGAAGCTGGAAAAGGTGGAATGTATGAAACCGAGTTAAAGATTACAGCTGAAGGAATTAGTGAGCATCCTCCCGTAATTATAAATAAAGTAAAAGAAGCGTTTCTGAAAATTGTTGAAGAAATGCCTAATGATAAATTTGATGATTTTTTGCAGCATTTATTAGCATTAAATTATCATAAGCATATTACCGTTGGATTAAGTGCAACAAGTCAGCCGCACTTGTTTGAAGAGCACCCTCACTTTGAAGCCTTAAACAAGATTGAATTTTTTGACGAAGGACGTGGATGGGCAGAAATGTTGCCTGATATCGACGAAATGGAAGATGAGGAGGAGGATGATTGGTAACCTTTATTTGCGCTTTACGCCCCTTACCGCCTCGGCTGTGAGGGGCGATTCTGGCCAGGAATGTTTCGGATAGCGCCTTTTTAGCTCTTTTCGAACTTCAAAATAAGTCCCCGACCAGAAGCTTTTCAGGTCGGATGTTACCTGTACTGGCTTAAAACCGGGAGATAACAGATGAATTATCACCCCATTTTTCCCCGAATTGATTACTGGAGTCTCGATCATACCGAAAATCTCCTGTAAACGTACCGCCAAAACAGGATTTTCGCCATGCGCAAAATACCTTAACTTTATAAAAGAACCACTGGGTACTATAATGCCTTCAGGAGCCAGCTCATCGAGTAACATTTGCTGGCTATAGTCAAGGCTTTGTTTCAAAACTTCTGCCAGGTTGATTTTCTTGAAATCATCCGGCTTTTTAATCTGCGCAAAATAAGGCCAAAGCCATTCGCGGTTATTTTTAAGTAACGCTGCAGTACTTACATCGGGCCAGACGACATCGTTATTCCAGATTCGCAGGCTCATTATACGGTTTTGCCATTGTTCAACGTCTTCATTAAAATTGAGCAGGCTCTCCCCCTCTTCTTCAACGGCTTTAGAAATTACTTCCGTAAGCTGCATTTCTGAAAAAGTTTTTAGAGGCCGCGATTGAACCACAACACTTCCAATACGCCATTCAGTAGATGCAATGAGGCCGCCCTTCCGCGTATCCCAGGAGATATTGTCCACTTCCTTTGCCATAAACTGCAAATCAAGCGGATTTACCGGGGCCGCAAGGTAGATTTTACCCAAGCCTTTTCGCGCATCCAGCTGCGAAATTGCCAACCATGGTTCGTGTGCAAGGTTGTCATCCTGTGCAGCGGCTGCCATTCGGCCATTGGCCAAAAGAAACTGTCCATTATAATCCTGCTTGGCTGCAGCAATTCTTTCGGGATAGGCAAAGGCAAGTAATAAGCCCGTATCATAAACTCCCACGGCATCATTACATGCTTCAATTCCGAAAAGTTTCCGATAAATGGCTGCTACTTTCTCGATATTCTCCCATTTTTTCTCCTTCCGGCGTTCATATCTATATCTTCGCAGGGCTTCCACCCTCAAATTAAAGTCTACACCAGCATAACTATCCAGCGGGTCGCGCTCTTCTACTAAGGCAGCAACATCTGTAGCAAGGGACAACTTACCCGAAGCTTCAGCCATAAGCAACATATTTCCTATACGCGGATGGCAAGGCAAAGCATGGATCCGCTTGCCATGTGCGGTAATTTTTCCATCTTTCAAAGCATTCAGGGCTTCCAGTAGTTCCTTTGCCCTTTCGATAGTGGCTTGCGGGGGCGGGGTAAGCCAGCTCAGGGATGAGATATCGTTTACTCCCCACTGCAGCATATCTAGTACCAGGGGAGCCAGGTCGGCTTCCAATATTTCGGGCACCCGATAAGGAGCCAGCCGCAGCTGAGTGGCCATTGTCCACATACGATAGCAGGTTCCGGCACTTAAACGCCCGGCCCTTCCCGCCCTCTGGTCCGCTGAATCTACAGACACCTGCAGTGTCTGCAAACCTGAAAGCCCCGTTCTTGGGTCGAAAGTAGAATTGCGCCTGAAACCACTATCCACTACAATTTTAATCCCTTCAATGGTTAAACTCGTTTCGGCAATAGACGTTGCCAGTACCACTTTTCTTCCGCCCTGAGGATCGGGCATTATAGCTGCCTGTTGCTCCGCGTGCGAAAGTTGTCCATAAAGCGGATACACCATTATTCCCTTTAACTGCCTGCTTAATATTTCCTCGCAGCGTCGTATTTCTGCTTGTCCTGGTAAAAAAGCAAGCAGGTCTCCTTGCTTTTCCCTCAAGGCCTTTTGAATTAATCGGGCACAAGCCTCATGCAGCGTAGCAGAATCGTCATTTCCTGCATAAATAACTTCAACCGGGTACATGCTTCCCTTGCTTTCTATCACCTCGGCTTTAAGGATTTCAGCCAGTTTATCTACATCCAGCGTTGCAGACATCACCATAATCCGTAAATCGGGCCTTAGAATTTGTTGCGATTCCCGGCAAAGTGCCAGGGCAATATCAGCATGAATACTTCTTTCATGAAACTCATCAAATATTACCAGGCCAACATTTTCAAGCGCATTATCACTATGCAACATCCGGGTTAATATCCCCTCGGTAACTACTTCTATTCGCGTTTGGGCAGAAACCTTGTTTTCAAACCTGATACGATAACCAACGGTCTTGCCAACTGGTTCGCCCAGTAAAGATGCCATTCTATAGGCGATTGAACTTGCGGCAAGCCTGCGGGGCTCCAGAATAATAAATTTCTTTCCATTCAGCCATTCTTCGTTTAGTAGAGCCAAGGGCAATAGGGTACTTTTTCCGGCTCCCGGAGGTGCACTTACCACTAAGGTGTTTTTACCGGCTAAGTGGGCACCAACTGCAGGAATAATCTCTGTTACCGGGAGCTTTATATCGAATGGGTTGAAGTTTATATTCATGGAAAAGTAAGCTCCAAAGATAGGCAACCTAAGCCAAAACAAACCTTTATTTACGGTTGTTTCCTTGATACGCTGCTTAGATAAGCCTAATTACCGCCATTTGGCGCCTGCTTTTCAGCTTCAAATTTTAAGCTTGAATCGTATCGCTTATCATTTCTTTTCTTACACGAACCACCTTCGCCGATACACAATTTATTTAAAATTATTGCTATGCCTGTTTATTATACGTTGGGAAAGATTCCTCCCAAACGACATACTGTTTTTAGAAAACCTGATGGTGGGCTGTACGCTGAGGAACTGGTATCTACCGAAGGTTTTTCAAGCTTATTTTCGTTGGTATATCATAATTATCCGCCTACACTGGTTAAAAAATTGGGCGAACCTTATTCTGTTGAACCTAAAATTGTTCGCCAAAAACATTTGCGCCATACAAGTTTGCTTGGTTTTAAAATCCATCCGAAGTATGATTATCTGGAAAGCCGGAAACCGGTTCTGGTGAATAATGATCTGCACATTTCATTAGCGGCGCCGCAATCTTCCATGAAGGAATATTTTTATAAGAACAGCCAGGCAGATGAAATAATTTTTATCCATGAGGGCAGCGGAACCTTAAAAACAGGTTTTGGAAATATCCCTTTTAAATACGGCGATTACCTGGTTATTCCACGAGGTACCATCTATCAAATTAACTTCGATGGAGCGAACAACCGCCTGTTTATTGTTGAAAGCTTTAGTCCCGTACGGCCACCCAAGCGTTACCGAAATGAATGGGGCCAGCTGATGGAGCAATCGCCATATTCTGAACGTGATATAAGAAAACCCACCGACTTGGAAACCTTCGACCAAATGGGCGACTTTAAGATTCTGATAAAAAAACAAGGGCTTATATACCCTTACATCTATGGCAGCCACCCTTTTGATTTTGTTGGCTGGGATGGCTATCATTATCCATGGGCACTGTCTATACACGATTTTGAGCCAATAACTGGCCGCCTCCACCAACCCCCACCCGTACATCAAACTTTTGAAGGGAACAATTTTGTGCTTTGCTCATTTGTTCCGCGTAAATACGACTACCACCCATTAGCAATTCCAGCACCATATAATCACAGTAATGTGGATAGCGACGAGGTTCTTTATTATGTTGATGGGGATTTTATGAGTCGCAAGAATATTGTTAAAGGGCAAATTACCTTACACCCAGCGGGAATCCCGCACGGCCCTCATCCGGGCGCTGTGGAAAAATCAATAGGAAAGGAAAGCACAGATGAATTGGCTGTAATGATAGATCCATTTCATCCTTTAATGCTTACAGAAGACGCACTTAATATTGAAGATGTAAATTATTACAGAAGCTGGATTGACGAGGGTTGAGGTATGAGGTGGGAGGTATGAGGTATGAGGTATGAGGTATGAATGTATAAATGGTATGGGTATGAGGTTGAATATGATGCCTGACTGCTGATAGACAAAGGCTGATAGCTGATAGCTAGTAGCTAATAGCTCATAGCTGACGGCTGACGGCTGCCAGCTCATACCTGACACCTAACTGCTAAACTATGAAAACTGAAACTTTAGATAAAACTAGTGATACTACTGATTTTCTGCCTTTAAATGGAACCGACTATATAGAGCTATATGTAGGAAATGCCAAGCAGGCTGCTTACTACTATAAGTCGGCTTTCGGATTTCAGAACCTGGCTTATTGCGGGCCAGAAACAGGGGATAGATTAAAGGTCTCCTATGTACTTGAACAGAATAAAATTCGCCTGGTGATTACCACAGGGCTACAGCCAGACCATCCTGTATCCTTGCATGTAAAAAAACACGGGGATGGGGTTAAAGTACTGGCGCTATGGGTTGATGATGCGTATGACGCTTATGAACAAACTATTATACGGGGAGCTAAACCCTTTTTAAAACCTGAAACTTTGCGCGACGAACATGGCATATTAAAACGGAGTGGTATTTATACCTATGGTGAAACCGTTCACATGTTTATAGAGCGGAAAGATTATGATGGTGTTTTCATGCCTGGCTATCAACCCTGGGAAAATTCATACAAGCCAAAACCCACCGGCTTGTTACATGTTGACCATTGTGTGGGCAACGTTGGATGGCATCAAATGGATAAATGGGTTAAATTTTACGAAGAAGTAATGGGCTTTAAAAACATTCTCACCTTTGATGATAAGCAGATCTCCACTGAATATTCGGCACTGATGAGCAAGGTGATGAGTAATGGCAACGGCTATGTAAAGTTCCCCATTAATGAACCTGCCGAGGGCAAGAAAAAATCGCAGGTGGAAGAATATCTGGATTTTTACCACGGAGAAGGTGTTCAGCATATCGCAATTGCTACAAACGATATTTTATACACTGTCACCCAACTCAAAAAACGGGGAGTTGAGTTTTTGAAAATTCCCGATGCTTATTATGATGATTTGGAAAACCGCATTGGAAAAATTGACGAAGATGTAAACGCCCTTAGACAACTAGGGATTTTAGCCGACCGGGATGAAGAGGGCTACCTGCTGCAGATTTTCACCAAGCCGGTTGAAGACCGCCCCACACTCTTTTTCGAAATTATACAGCGCAAAGGCGCCCGCTCTTTTGGAGCTGGCAACTTTAAAGCATTATTTGAGGCTCTTGAGAGAGAGCAGGCAGCACGAGGAAATCTCTGAACCAACGTTAACCATTAAACCTGAATTAACATGAAACTTGTTTCTTATAAAACCGAAGGCCAGGAACATTTAGGCGTTTTTGCCAATGGGCATATTTATAATTTAAATTCTTGTGATAAACTTATCCCGGACTCAATGTCTCTTTTTTTAGATGGTGGAGAGGAAGTGATGCTTAAAGCAAAAACCATCAATACCCTGATAACAAATAATAAATTACATGCTAAAGAAGAAGCATTTTATGAATTGATGGCGCCAGTTCCCCATCCCCCCTCCTGCCGGGATGCTTACGCTTTTAGGCAGCATGTTGCCACTGCCCGCCGCAACCGCAAGTTGGAAATGCTTGACGAGTTTAATCAATATCCGGTTTTCTATTTTACAAATCATAACTCCATTCAAGGGCCGGGAGATGTAGAGTGCATGCCAGACCATTTTGAAAGGCTTGACTTTGAACTTGAATTTGCAGCTGTAATAGGCAAAAATGGCCGCAATATAAGAGCGGCAGAAGCCGACGGATACATTGCAGGTTTCATGATAATGAACGACCTCAGCGCCAGAACCTTGCAGATGGAGGAAATGCTGCTTAGCCTTGGCCCTGCCAAAGGAAAAGATTTTGCGACCGTAACCGGCCCCTGGTTGGTTACTCCGGATGAGTTGGAGCGATATCTTACAGTTCCACCCGAAGGACATACGGGAAAAGCATATAATCTTGAAATGATTGCCAGAGTTAACGGAATTGAAGTTTCTAGTGGCAATGCCGAAGCAATGAGCTGGACTTTTGCTGAAATTATTGAACGCTGCGCATACGGAGTTGATTTATTTCCGGGAGATATTATTGGATCTGGCACCGTAGGTACAGGCTGTTTTCTGGAGCTAAACGGCACTGGCTTGCTCAATAACCCAGACTATAAGCCACAATGGCTTCGTGATGGGGATGTTGTTGAGCTTCAAGTGACAGGATTAGGAGTGTTAACCACTAGCGTCAAAAAATCAACCGACGATTTTTCTATTCTCAAATTAAAAAAGAGCCTTTATGAAGAGCATCCTGCTAAGTGAACTTTCGCCAATAGAAATTCAGAATTACCTGCAATATGCAATTGCGCCACGGCCTATTTGCTTTGCTTCAACCATTGATAAAGAAGGTAACGTTAACTTAAGCCCTTTTAGCTTTTTTAACTTGTTTAGCATTAGCCCTCCTATCTGCGTTTTTTCGCCTTCTCGCCGCGTTAGGGATAATACAACCAAACATACCTTGGAAAACCTGCATGAAGTGCCTGAGTGTGTAATCAATATTGTTAATTACGATATCGTGCAGCAAACATCCCTGGCAAGTACCGAGTATCCCAAAGGGATAAATGAGTTTGATAAGGCTGGCTTTACGGCTTTAGAGTCTAACTGGGTTCGGCCTCCAAGGGTTGCAGAATCTCCGGTGCAGATGGAGTGCATAATAAAGCAGATTGTTCCGCTGGGTGAAAATGCCGGCGCCGGAAACCTTGTTTTAGCCGAAATTAAAGCAATCCATGTTAATGAAGGCATATTGGATGAAAATGGAAAAATAGACCAGGCTAAAATAAACCTGGTGGCACGGCTTGGCGGCGACTGGTATTGCCACATCACCGAACAAAACCTATTCAAAATTGCCAAGCCCATTCGCGCAACAGGAATAGGTGTGGACCAGATTCCAGAGCCCATACGAAATTCAGTTATTTTAAGCGGAAACAATCTGGGCCAATTAGGCAACATCGAAAAATTTCCATCGATGGAAGAGGTACTGGATATCAAAAACGAAGATTGGCTGAAGGATATATTCGAAAACACAAGCCATGATCTGGCTGAGCGGGAAGAATTACTGCACAGACGGGCCAAAGAGTTTTTGTTTGAAGGCGATGTGTACACAGCATGGAAGGTGTTATTGGCAAGTCTGGGTTAAGCGTTTTGCGTAACCGGATGCTCAATTAGATAAAATCCATCCGTAATAAGTTTCTCCAGTTCTGGATGCGCTTTTGCTTTTGCTTCCAGGTATTTTCTGATTTTAGCTTGCAAGTCGGCAAACAAGTGTTGCTGTACCAATAGTTCCAAAATTTCCAGGCTGCAAAGCCAATCTTCCGGATGCCTCACCTGAAGGGCATTCCAAATATCGGCAAGCATTCCATAATCTTCCTGGGTTTCCCTTATTGCCCTTACTTCTGCAAAAAGTTGGTGGTAAGCTTTAGTTTTATCATCATACACCGGATGGAAAGTTGCAGTAGCCGAAACCGGGATGATCTCTTCAAAGGCATCTTTATCAGCAGCGCCACTGAAAACAGAAACAATCCTTTCGCCAATTGGCAAATCAAAGTCGGAAAATTCAAACTTCCGCAACTCTGAATCTTCAGTAAAACTTAATGTAAAATCATCAAAACTTAAGATTGCTAATTTTTTATCATTAAACGTCATACCCTTAAGTTTTCCACGGATTGAGATGCCATTTTCAAACTCAAGACTGAGATATTCCAAAATCTTTATTCCCGCTTCCGCCAGTTCTACCTGGCTTAAATGTTCCAGAGATTTGGAGAAACCCTTCACTTTGCCAACCGGCGCCATAAATCCATCATGGTATTTATCTTTGCCAAAGCCAGGTATTTGTTTGTCTTTAATACTTAGGGCGCACCCACCTTTAGCAGCTATAAACATTGGCTCATTATTGCCATCAGCCATTGCTTTGTAAAACGCACCACTTACTTGCGCCCCGGAACTAAAAACCGCTGTAGCTACATTTTTGCATTCAATCGCCTTGTGCAGTGCCTCCATCCCGCCTTTGCGAAAAGCCATGGTAGAAGCAAATTCTTCGAGTACGTTGATCAGGTTTTCGAAGGTTGGCGTTACAAAAAGATGTGGCTGTTCTTTGGTAATATCATAAGGATAATTTACCGCATCAATAGTGTACCACAACTTTTTAACCGATGGCTTCATGCATGAGACACTTTCGCCAATGGAAGAAAGCAAACCGGCACCATAAATTTTAAAGTCCTGCAAATTGCCAATTAAACCATATTCAACGGTCCACCAATGCAGCCGGCTCAGCAAAGCCATTTCTGACGGTTCGCCAAGATTCGCCTGGCAGAATTCAACTTTACGTTCGGCAGCAACAATATCTTCGGGCGCAGTGCCTGCCATTTCTTTTAAGATAGAGAGTTCGCGAATGGCTTCATATAACTCAAAATCTTTGGAAGAAAACATCGCTTTCGCACCAATGGAACCAAAGTAACTCAGGTATTCATGATATGCCTTATCGGCGATTATAGGTGCATGTCCAGCCGATTCGTGGATAATATCTGGCGCTGGCGTATACTGTATATGCTCTAACTGACGAATGTCCGCCGCAATAACCAGCACCCGGTAAGCCTGAAAAGCCATAAACGCTGCCGGCGGGATAAACCCATCGACTGTAACCGCTCCCCAGCCTATTTTACCAAGAGCATTGTTCATTTCCTCCAATCTGGGAATATGTTCGATGGTTAGCCCGGCAGCCCTTAAACCGGGTATATAAGGATAATAAGCAGCATTTTTTAAGTAGCTATAGTTTTGGCGCATTACATAACGCCACACAGCCTGGTCGGTGGGTGTATAATGCTCGTAGTGTTGCTCTACAACGTACTGCCTTAAATAGGCTGGTAAATTGGCAACCTGCGGGTTGTTAAAATCGTTGAACTGATTCATACCTGGCTCCCCTGGTATAAGAACACCGAATTTATTTTTTGTGTTTTAGGGCTTTATCGTCTAAAACAGCTCCGGGAAAAGGGTTAAGCCAGCAGGGTTTTGAGCACCCGGCTCAGGATTCCTGAAATTAGAAAGCGAAATTCCCAACAGACGTACTTTCTGTCCTTCCTGAAAAGCCGCAGCCAATAATTTTTTTGCCGTTTGAAGTATCGTTTCAGCATCATTTATCCCGGCAGGAAAAGAAAAACTTCTTGTAATTTGTTTAAAGTCGTGAAATTTAATTTTCAGAGTAACGGTGCGCCCTTTAAGGTCCCGCTTAGCCAGACGATTATGCACCAGTACTGCAATTTTTTCGAGCTCAGCATCCATCTCGTCAAGCGTAGTTAAATCATGGCTAAAGGTGTCTTCCGCCCCTTGTGATTTGGTTTCCCGATTGGGTTGCACTTCCCGGTTATCCAGGCCACGTACAATCTGGAAATAGAAACCTCCAGGCTTCCCAAAATGCCTAATCATATCTGCTTCGGAAAGCTTTTTTAAGTCGGCGCCTGTAAACAAGCCCAGGCTCTTCATTTTAGAAGCAGTTACTTTACCTACTCCAAAAAACTTTTCTACCGGAAGGCTTTCCATAAACTTCTCAACCGATGATGGGCCGATAAAAGTCAGGCCATCAGGTTTATTAATATCTGAGGCGATTTTTGCTACAAACTTATTGATAGACACGCCGGCAGAAGCGGTTAGCTGAAGTTCATCTTTAATGGCTTGTTTTATCAGCTTTGCAATGTCTATTGCCGAGCCGATATTTAACTTATCGGTGGTAACGTCGAGGTAGGCCTCGTCTAATGATAAGGGTTCTATCAAGTCCGTGTATCGCCTGAAAATTTCCCTTACCTTATCAGAAACCTCTTTATACACCGCAAAGCGAGGCTTTACAAATATCGCTTCCGGGCACAGTTGAAGGGCTTGTTTAGAATTCATGGCTGATCGTATGCCGAACTTTCGGGCTTCGTAACTGGCCGTGGCAACTACGCCACCCCTACCCTGCGGAAGGCCGCCTACCACAATCGGCTTGCCCCGGTATTCCGGAAAATCGCGCTGCTCCACCGAAGCATAGAACGCATCCATATCAATATGAATTATTTTCCGTACCGATAATTTGAAGGCTTCCATGCTTATTCAAAGGTAAGGCTTAGGTTTATAAAGCAGAAACGCCTGCAATTAAACTGTATCCTGAACTGGCTTCTGGGGTTGCTGTTGTATCACATCTGGCTTTTGCCTCGCATTTTTTTCCTTCACCAACACACTTACTTTATAAACAAGAAAGGCACATGCCACTATCATTACAGATACTACAATACCCAAAACGTTATAATTTTCAAGCGGACTGCTTTCCGTTTTTTGGGTTACAATTAAGCCGGCGGTTATTGCTGCAAGCCCACCCGCCATTTGCTGTAAAGATGAGTTAACGCTCATAAATGCCCCGCGGTCACTCATCTCAGGAATGCTGGTGTTTAAAGTTGTAGCAGGAATCATACGGCTCATAATCCCAATAAACAAAACCATGTTTATCACAATAATTTCCCAAAGCGGAACCGGGCTTAAGTTGGTGTAAATCAATATCATTACTATTGCTAGCGCAGAACCGCCACAGAATAGCATAAACTTATCAACCTTATCGCTTAAACGCCCAATTAGCGGCATAATAATGATGGAAGACACGCCGGTAAGCATAAATACCAAAGGCAATTGCTGGTTAGTGATTTTAATGTTGTTGATCAAATAGGCGCTTCCAAATGGCATTAACATAAAGCCACCAACAGAAAGCAGAGCCGTTGCACCAAAAGCAGTTATATAGGACTTGTTTGAAACCGTATGAAGCAAATGGGTGAAGGCATTTTTGTCTGATTGTAAGCTTAAATGTGCATTTACAGGCTTAAGCCGGAAGAATATGGCGGCATAGATAAGTATTGCCAATATCACGATCATTAAAAACGCCGAATGCCAGCCCCAGATGTTAGCCAGGTAAATACCTAAGGGTATACCTAACACCTGACTTACTGCAAATGCCATTTGCACAAAGCCCATTACCCGGCCTCGCTGGCTCACACTAAATAAATCGGTTACTATTGCTAACGATATAGAACCAATAACTCCCCCGAAAAGGCCGGTTACAATCCGTGCAAGCAGCAACATCAGGTGCGAGTTAGCCAGGGCACAGCATAACGTACCCAAAATAAAGCCGGCGTAAAAAAATAACAAAAGTTTTTTCCGGTCAAATTTATCGGCAAATCCGGCTGCTAAAATACCTGATATACCGGCACTAAAGGCATATGACGACACCACAAGCCCAAAGTCGGCCGGAGTCATTTTTAGAGACTTCATTAAAATATCACCCAAAGGGGATAAAACCATAAAGTCCAGTACTACTGTAAATTGCAGTAAAGCTAGTATGGCTACTATTAATTTTTGGTATGGGCTGAATTCTTCAATCCCATTAGTTGTTGATTGCATAATGTTATTATAATGACGATAGAAAGCTTATGGTTTTGGTTATTCGAGTTCCTTGCAAAAGTAGCCCAATTCGTTAACCTGGACGATCAACTCTTCTGCCGAAAAACGGGATGTTTCTATACGAAGTACGCAGTCTACATCTTGTAAATCCACGTTCCAGGCTATTCCTTTACTTTTGAAGAACTCTCCGACCAGTTCCCTTCTGGCTTCGGTATTGATATCGGTTTTGAAAACTAAAATGGTAGATGTTGTTTCCATAAATAAATGCTCACTTATTTTCAAATAAATAAAAACTATTTTTTAAGCGCCTTTAAAACAAGATTAAAGGTTTGCCAAAGTAAATCGTCAGTTAAAGTAAAGCTTTTGCCTCCTATGCTTTTTCCCTCATTGTGGAACCGTACCAAATTGTACATGGGCGCAAATGCAACCGACCAGTAAACCTCCAATGGCAGCGGATCTATCTCTCCCCTTTCAATGGCGTTGCGCATAAACTTGCCCATTGAAGTTTTAAAATCCTTTACAATAACGTTAAACACACTGTCGTAATAGGTAGACGTGCGCAACTGCTCAAAAAACAAGGTAGCGGTAGGATTTTCCAACATATGCTTAGAACGATTTCTCCATTGCTGGCGCAAGCCTTCTTCGAACGAAACCTCCGGGTCAAAGCCTTGCAAAACAGTTGCGCTCATGCGGCTGGCTTCTTCTTCAGCTATTTTGGCTATTAAATCGTCCTTATCTTTATAATAGATGTAAAGGGTTGCCACGGATATACCACAAGCCCGGGCTAGTTTATTAACACTAAAACCTTCAAAGCCGTCTTTCACTATCATTTCAATAGCCTTCTGTTTAACCAGCTCTTCTTTTTGGGAATCTCTTGTCCTCATGTTACAATACAAATATAAGTGAATGCTCGCTTATTTATAAAAAGTTTTTTTCATTTGAAAGGATATAGGGAAATAGGGCACTAGTATCCCTCTCGGGAGCTATCGTGTAGACACATGTTCTAAACCACACGGAATCAAGCCTTTCAGGTTTGGTCGATGGGGCCTCCGCCAGCGGATACAGTCCTAATCCACTTTTGTATTACGCAATTGGCACTTATATGCTACCTCCGTATTTGGAGATTCCTCCTATCGTCGTATTCTAGGTTTATCACAATTCCAAATTTTAATTTAAAATATTTTTAAGCTGCCTTTTTATAGTTTTCCCTATACATTTCTTGTCGCTTC
>CBIHNR010000051.1:0-29474 GCA_966211215.1 uncultured Pedobacter sp. | reverse complement strand
GGACGAGTAAAGCGAGTAGGTAGTTTGTCTTACATTAACGAAGGCTTGGGCTATCTTGAAAATAGTTACACTCAAGCTTCGGTAATTAATTTCAACAATGCTTCGGGTACCAGTGATAGTGAGGCATTGAAAAATAGAAACTTATTGGTGGTTGCCAATCTTCCAAAAGCTCGTCCGGAAAGAATTAACTCATTTGAGGTCGGTTATAAAAGTGTTTTATTCAACAACAAATTGGTTTTGGATATTGATGCTTACACCAACGAATACGATGGTTTCTTGGGGCAGGTTCAAGTTTACGTGCCTAAAGGAGAGACTGTTGGATCTGATGCTGCGGTGCTGGCAATGCTTGACTTAAACAGAGATGCGAGAACTCCAACTGCTTCAATTCCCAATGCTGCAAGTAAGGGGCAAGACAGGTATCGCGTGTATACCAATGCAAAAAATAAATATCGCAATTATGGTTCTGCATTTGGTGTCACATATAATTTCTATAAGAAGTTTATAGTATCTGGCAATGTAAGCTACAACAAAATGAAGGCAAATAATACTGACGATATTTTTGTTACGGGCTTCAACACACCAGAATGGTCTACAAATATTTCGATAGGAAACCGCGAGGTGATTAAGAATCTTGGATTTAGTGTTGTGTATAAATGGCAGGATAAATTCTTGTGGGAAAGCCCATTAGTTACAGGTGAAATTGAAGCTATCAGGTCTGTGGATGCACAGATGAGTTATAGAATTCCTAAATATAAAGCTACTATTAAGGCAGGCGGCACCAATATTTTTAATAGCCGGTACCTTCAGTATGCCGGTGGCCCAACCTTAGGAGGGCTGTATTATACTGCGATTACTTTGGACGGCCTACTACAAAAATAACTGCTAAAAAAACTTGTACAACGATGCGAAGTGGTTAGTATGAAGGAGAGGGGGCCTAGAGCCCCTTTCACTTTTTAAAGAAAATGAAAATCGTGATAACAATATTAATTTTGTACCGTACAAAGCTCTACATCAGGCACTAAGGCCAGATATGGTTTTCGAGATGAGAGAAGAAAGGGACGTTCGTAACACCAGGCATTATATTGTTTTCAGGATAGGCGCGGATACAGACATCAAAAATGGCCGAATCAAGTTGGTGGAAAAAACATTGAGAATTTTGGAAGCGAAAGAAGATTATATTGCTTGTCAGGCACTGTATGATTCGCTCCAGTATTACCACGAAACCATGCTGGTGGAGCAGGAGTTTAGCCCATTATAATGTAGCAAATTTGCGTCAAATAGGGTTTTAAAGACGTTTGGCGCCATGTGTTTTAGTTTACAGTGGTTCAATTATGCCCTTAGGCACCAAAATTGAAAGGTTTTTAGTTGTTTAAACTTCTATTTGTAATATACAGAAGTTTTATTGGTTAAACTAATTTACCTGTTATGAAACTAAAACATTTAATATTAGCAATACTACCCATACTTTTTTTACCATCGTGTTCCAGGAAGCTTAAAGAAGCAGAACTTAAATACGCTACTTTAAATACTTCTTACATGGAACTTCAAAGCAGGTTCTCTGCATGTCAGGATTCTTCAGCAAGATATCTGGATAGGATCAAGGCACTTAATAATCAGTTATCTAACTCTCAATCTAATAACAACCAAATTCTTCAACAACTTAAAGACTTATCGGTTATTTCTGGCTCTCAAGCAGAAAGCATAAAAAAATCCCTTGAAAATATTGGGGCGAAAGATGCTTATATTAAGGATCTACAGTCTGCTATAGCCAGAAAGGACTCTTTGAATATGGCCCTGGTGATGAATCTGAAAGGGGCAATTGGCGACCTTAACGATAAGGACATTAATATAAAAGTTGACAAGGGTGTTGTTTATATAGATATCTCGGATAAGCTTTTATTCAGAAGTGGTAGCTATGAAATTACAGACCAAGCCAAAATTGTGCTCGGTAAAGTTGCTACCGTTCTAAAAAATCAGCCCGACATAGAATTTATGGTTGAAGGGCACACTGATAATGTTCCCTTTAGAAACGGGCTGTTGCTTGACAACTGGGACTTAAGTGTAAAGAGGGCGACAGCAGTTGTACGTGTTTTGCAAAACCAATATGGCGTACCCGCTTCAAGAATGGCAGCTGCCGGAAGAGGAGAATACATCCCGATAGCATCTAATGAAACAGATGCAGGCAGGGCAACAAACAGGCGTACACGAATTGTTATCTTGCCAGAGCTTGACCAATTCTTTAAATTGCTAGAGACTCCGCAAAGGCGCTAGCATTGCTATTGTAAATATAAAGGCTGTTTCGTAACACTAGAGCTTAAAGGAGCTGTGGATTGCGAAGCAGCCTTTTTTATTGTTTAATATATATTGCTTTGTTTCATCCTTTCCAAATCGTGTGAAGAGATGTTTACAATAAAATAGGTACTCATACCAGCTATTTTTAATTCATCGAGAATATCAATAAGGTTTTTATAGCTTGATTTGTCGCTGGGCTTAATGTTTACGATAATACTCTTCTCTGCATCTCCAGAAGTTTTGATTGCTTGTAGTTTCGTTGTATTCAAAACCTCTCTGATACCGTTGCCTGCATAGCTAGCCTTTTGAGCCTCCAAAAGTGGCTTTTCTTCATTGCCCCAATACCACTGAATCAAATTGTCTTTCCCCAGGCATAGCGTAAGGCTTCGATAATCAGGAATTTTAACAGGATAGTCTGAAGGTACCGGCATTGCCAGCGGCATAATTACCGGCTTTGCCAAGCTTGTTGTAAGCATAAAAAACGTTATCAGTAAGAACATTAAGTCGACCATAGGAGTCATATCGACTTTCGGAGCATTCATCCTGCCTTTTCCTCTAAGGTTTTTAGCAGATAAATTCATTTCGGCCATAGTATTAGGTTTATAATGAGAAGATGGCTTGCTTGCAAGGATTCCATAAAATAGAGCAAATTTTTTTAATGTAATGAAGAAAATGGAACGGAAATTTTGAATTTACTTGCACAGTAATAATTGTTGCAGTAGGAAATTTAATTTATTTTATTTTTTCTTTACTCGCCACAAAGCCACTGTTAGATCAATCTAATTGGCTTTGTGTAGCTGGATGCTGATATAAAGTTGAAGTAAATTTTATGCTAGATTAATAGAGCAGGTTACGGAGCTAAGATGTGAGAAATTTGTTGAGCGAAGAAAACTAAACTGAAATGGCTTATTAATTCATTTTCAAGCTATTTTCTGTAATAAGTATCTGTTTTTGTTAATTATTAGTTTAAATTTAAGCGAGGTTAAATGTAAATTTTACATTAAATGATGAGTGCAGTGAGTAATTTTTTTCCAAGCTTTAATTGTGGGTTAATTATTCGTTTTTTCTGCTTAGGAGGTTCTCTCTGAAGGATTTGACTTGCAAATCACGCGTAAAATTCCTTATATTTATGGATATATAAACCTAAATAAAAATTGATTTTTAAAAAGTTGGCAGTTGACCAAATTATGACCTGTGCAATGAAATGATGCAATAATTTCACACAGTGCACGAAATTGTAAAATATTTGCAAGCTCTCTTAAAAGTTAATTATCTTTACATCACTAAATCAAAAATATCTGCCAATCGAAATGAGAACAAATTACACCAACCCACTGCACGCAAGGGCTCCAGGACGTCCTTGCCCTACGAAATTTTTAATGAAGAAGATTTGTGTGAAGCGATAAGGAACTTCTTTTGTTTATTTATCGAATTAACAATTTTTAATTTAAAAATTAGAAACCCAGAAAAACGAGATTATCATAACCACGCACATTAGCCCGGTAATGTTACTTATTAAGGATTAGTAAATACTTGGCTGTAGTTAACTGTAAAAGTGTTATGTGTAATCTTTAGAAAAAAAATTCTTAAGTATTAACTATTAATGCCGTGTACATGTACTTGTACGGTTAAATCGTGCTCTCTTCTTTTTTGGTGAAAGAAAAAGAAAGTGTTCGTTTTAATTGTTATGGAGAGCGTGTTTTCAATCGGCAAGGAAAAAAATCTTTTGGTTATTTTTTAAATAATTAATGATATGCATAACGGAGAAACTGTAGAATTAGTAGTTCGTCGGGATAATATTAGCATTAGTGAGCTTTCCCGTAGACTTAATGTGAGCAGAAGGTCAGTATATAACTGGTTTGCGCAAGAAAATTTAAGTTTTGAAATCATTTGCAGAATCGGAGAAATTCTGAACCATGATTTCTCTAAGGAGTTCCCAACTTTATTCAATGATTCGGATGACCGGATTATTCAACATAATTTTAGGGATGCTTCTTATAAAGATGAATCAACTCTAAACTCGGCTCAGTATTGGAGAGACAAGTATATTAGCTTGCTTGAAAAACATAACGACTTTTTAAGCCGAAGCGCGAGGATTACATCTGCTGTTAGCTAATTTTATGTGTTGGCGATTTTGTGAAACCTGAAAAAATTATACTAACAATTTGACTATATACTATACTATTTGATAGAAAAACATTTACCTAAAAAACACTATTACCTATTAAAAAAAACACACAGTTTTAAATAGAATAATTCGCCTATAAATGTATGTATTACAGTTAAAAATTTAGCTTTATAAGTGCAAATTATTAAGAGATTGTTTTACTAAGTTTTAGTTTTTTTTTACAAGAATTTAAGACTTGTTTATTGTTACAAAAGCCGCTAATGTTTTAGCGGCTTTTTTTTGATTTTTCTGTGTCTTCTTTACGGTACTTGTGTAATATTTACAGGTGTGAAGTGTGTTGATTTTTTGACATCTGTGGTGGAATAAATCGTGCCAATACATGGCTGTAAAAGCCCGTAAAATCACTTTGTAAATGCCTGTGTAAAGGTTTCACAATCCGATTTACAAGTTATGAAAATAGTGTTTTTTTTTCTCATAAGTACCTAATTTTGGTTCAGTTACTTGATCGTCTACCAACATCAAAACTGATAATATGAAAAAGATCTACCTCTTCTGTTTTCTTTGCCTGGCAGCCTGTGCTCCCCAAAGAAATCTCGTTTATTTTAGCGACTTGTCTGATAGGAATCTAGATAAAGACTTAGTAGTAAATGACATCGAGCCCCGCATTCAACAAAGTGATTTATTAAATATCACCGTTAACTCGCCAAGTGTTGAATCTAATATCCTTTTTGCTGCAAATGTTAATGCAACCGGAAAGAATGGAATGTATGAAAAAGAGGGGTACCGGGTTGATAAAGCAGGTGCTATTAACTTCCCGGTTTTAGGTGCTGTTAAACTTGAAGGCATGACCCTGGAACAAGCCCAACAGTCACTAACTCGCGAACTTAAAGGATATGTTAAAAATCCGATCGTTAACGTGCAGTTTCTAAACTTTAAAGTTACTGTAATTGGAGAGGTAAATGCTCCATCAACCTTTACTGTTACCAACGACAAAATTAACCTTATTGAAGCCTTAGGAATGGCGGGGGACATGACTGCCTACGGAAGGCGCGAGAATGTTCTTATCATTCGTGAAAATAACGGAAAACGCAGCATGGTAAGGCTTAACCTTAATAAAAAATCTACTCTTGAATCTCCATATTTCTACCTGAAACAAAACGATGTTGTTTACGTAGAACCGGATAAAGCCAAAGCACTGGAATACAGCCCAAATAATAGGCTGATGCCTATATGGATTGCGACAATTTCTGCAGTTGCTGTACTTGCGACAAACGTATTAACGAGATAAGGATATCGTTCCTTTAGCGTGGTAATACTGTTTCTAATCTATCTATAACCCCGAAATAAAACACCTATGAAAGAGATATTAAATTATGCGAAATATTGGTATTTTTTCTTAATAACCATTGTTGTCAGCATAGGCCTTGCATACTTGTACTTACAGATTAAAACACCTAAATATAGCATCACGAGTACAATGCTTATACAAGACGATAAAGCTGGTGATGGTATGTTAAAAGGAACTGCATTCAGCGACCTTCAAATGTTCAAAACTGCCAAAACGGTTGAGAATGAAATTGAAGTTCTGCGCTCAAAAGATTTGCTATATAAAGTGCTTAAAACCTTATCATTTGAAACAAACTATTCAGTAAAAAGGACTTTGGGTACCGAAGAGCTTTATGGAGAAACATTGCCAGTGAAAATCATAACCTATAAATTGATGCATCCGGCTTTCGCCAAAAAACTTTCCCTCACTATAAAAGATGATGAACGGTTTGTTTGGGAAGATAACGGCAAACGTATTATTTATAGATTTAACCAGTTGATTTCGCTGCCAGGTTACACCATCAGGGTAGAAAAAGGGCCAGCTTTTAAAGCGGAAAAAGATCCTATCGATATTAAATTCAACAATTTGAAATCGCTAAGTGAGGCTTATAGTGCATCAATATTAAGTGTAGCTCCAACAGTGAAAGATGGAAACACCATTTTGTTAAGCTTAACTGATGCCGTGCCTCAGAGAGGTATTGATTTCCTGAATACACTTATAGAGGCTTATAACCTGCAGGATATCAATAATAAAAGCATCATGGCACGCAATACTATCAAATTTATCGACAATCGTTTAAAATACCTTACCGAGGATTTGGATGTTGTGGAGCGTGATGTAGAAAATTATAAACGCCAGAACAGGGTGACAAATATTAGCGCTGATGCGCAAATCGCCCTACAGAACTCCGGAGATTATACCCAGCAATTGGCTAATTCTGAAGTTCAGCTCAATCTAATTCGTTCATTAGAAAGCTATATTAATCAGCCAGATAATGGTTTTGGCCTGGTGCCTAGTACCTTAGGTTTGAAAGACCTGACATTGAATGACCTGATTAACAAGTACAATAATCTGCAGATGGAAAGGCAACAATTACTACGTACTGCAAATGATAAAAACCCTCTTGTTGTTAATATCAGCGACCAGCTTGCCAATTTAAAGGTTAGTATGAGGGAGAACTTGAGAAACATCAAAAGGGCATTATTAGTTGAAAGGAACAATCTTAACTCGATGTCGTCAATGCTCGAGTCGAAAGTTAGGCAAGTGCCGGTAATTGAAAGAGGCTTACTTGAGCGCAGCAGGGAACAAAGCGTTAAACAGAGTTTATATCATTACCTGTTGCAAAAACGCGAGGAAACAGAGCTTTCTATGTCTGCAATGATGCCTACTTCGCAGGTGGTTGACAAGCCAGCAAGCACAAACATGCCGGTTAGTCCTAAAGGCCAGCTTATTTACCTGTGCTCACTTATTTTAGGCGCGGTGATTCCTGTTGGGTTTATTTACTGTAAAGATAAGCTTAGTACTACAGTAAAAGATGTTACAGAACTAGACCTTATTCCAGGCGCCAGGGTATTGGGCGAGCTAAGCCATAAGGGCAAACGGGAAACTATTGTGGTTGGAAAAGGCAGCCGCACAACCATATCAGAACTGTTCAGGTATATCCGCAATAATCTTCATTTCCTCAACAAAGGAATGCAGAACCAGGTATTGTTGGTAACATCTACAGTAAAGGGAGAAGGAAAAACGTTCTTCAGTATTAACCTGGGTATCACCCTGTCATTAACTGATAAAAAGGTTTGTATGCTGGAGTTCGACCTCCGCAAGCCAGACCTATTAAATGGCTTAAAACTTAATTTCGATAAAGGATTGTCAGATTTCTTAATCTCAGATAAAGTAAATCTGGATGATATTATCCATCCATCTAACATCTCTCCAAACTTATCTGTAATTGGCTGCGGCCCAATGCCAGAGAACCCTGCAGAGCTGTTATTGGGACATCGTTTACACCTTTTGTTTGAGTTGTTACGCAAAAAGTTCGACTATATCATTGTGGATACTTCACCGGTAGGGCAGGTTGCAGATGCTTTCAGCCTTGCAGGTTATGCTGATGCTAGTATTTACCTGGTTCGTTACAACTATACCAACAAATTCCAACTTAAAATTTTACAAGACATCTGTGAGAATAACAGATTCAATAATCCACTGATTGTATTTAACGATATCAAAGAAACCAAACAATCTTATGGATATGGTTATGGCAAGCATGTGTATTCCTGAGAATTAAGCATTCCGGACGCCTAAACCAGTATGTTCAAGCATTTTATCTACCTATGAATAAGAGCAATAGTAAGCTCTCAAAAAAAACTAGCAAACTATCTATCTATGAAGAATTGAAGCGGGGCAAAGGATGTATTTATTTATTGCATAAAAATCTGTCAAACCCTGCTTCTTATTCTAAACATTCGAGTATTGAGATAGCTAACCACTATCAGCCGGCCGCAAAAAGCTGGTAACAGTATCCGATAAGTCCAAAAAAGAAAAAATACTCATGTAAGTGAGATGGCGAAGCTCTGTGCCCAGCCGAAACCAAAAGTACCTAAGGTACTAGCTTTTACAACCCGAAAATAGTCAGTTAACGAGCCTGTAAGTGAGATGGCGAAGCTGTATGAAGGCAACAGCAGAAGTTAATTTTCTATTTCAAAATAAGCTTTTAATCACAAAATATGGAAAAAGGCAATTACCAGCGCCCAAGTTTAGAAAAGAAATGGCTAGTGGTTTACACTCGGCCAAGGTGGGAGAAGAAAATTGAGCAGCTTTTAACCGATCAGGGTATTACAGCTTTTTGCCCCACGCAAAAAATTGAAAGCCAGTGGGCAGACAGAAAGAAGATCGTACATCTTCCGCTTTTTAGTTCGTATGTTTTTGTGCATATCAATTACAAAGAAGACCATTTGGTAAGGCAAACGCTCGGAGTGCTGAGCTTTATTTACTACCAGGGTAAGCCTGCGGTAGTTCGTGATTCGGAGATTGAGCAGATAAAACATTATCTGCAAACATATGGCGATATTCAAGTAGTTAGCCTACAGGATGTTGTACCCGGCGACCGGGTTTCTGTTAAAGGCGGGGCATTTCATGATCAGCAAGGCAAAGTTGTAGAAGTACAAGGCAAAAGCGTGCTGATGGTCTTTGACAATTTGCAGTGTGCCCTGGTTACAAAAGTTGAAAGAATGAACCTTACAGTAATTAAAGATTAATATTTATGAACTATTTACCTGAAAACATCAAGATAGGCGTAGTAGGATTAGGATATGTGGGCTTACCCCTGGCAGTAGAATTTTCCAAGAAATATAAAGTTTTTGGATTCGATATAAATTCAAACCGCATTAACCAGTTAAAAGCTGCTCATGATCAAACCCTTGAAATTTCTACTGAAGAGTTAAATAATGTATTAACTTTTGATTGCACAACTTTAAAAGGTTTGTTTTGTACCGATCAGGTAGAGCATCTGCAAAAATGCAATGTTTACATTGTAACGGTTCCAACACCAGTTGATAAAAATAAAAGGCCCGATTTAACACCTCTTTACAAAGCAAGTGCGACCGTAGGTAAGGTGCTAAAAAAAGGAGATATAGTTGTTTATGAATCAACCGTTTATCCTGGGGTTACAGAAGATGAGTGTGTTCCTATCCTTGAAAAGTATTCAGGCTTAAAGTTCAATGAAGATTTTTCTGCAGGTTATTCACCGGAAAGAATTAATCCAGGCGATAAAGTGCATACTGTCGCCAATATCTTGAAAATAACTTCAGGCTCAAATCCTGAGGCTGCTGAAATTATTGACCAATTATACAATTCTGTTATCACCGCTGGTACTTACAAGGCAGCATCAATAAAGGTGGCAGAAGCTGCCAAAGTAATTGAGAACGCACAAAGGGATATCAACATTGCCTTTGTAAATGAACTGGCTATGATTTTTAATAAGCTGGGAATAAATACTCAAGATGTTTTAAACGCTGCTGGCACCAAATGGAACTTCCTTAAGTTTCAACCCGGGCTGGTAGGCGGACATTGTATCGGTGTTGATCCATATTATCTGGCCCAAAAAGCTCAGGAAGTGGGCTACCATCCTGAAATTATTTTAGCAGGCAGGCGGGTGAACGACGGTATGGGGGCATATGTTGCCGAGCAGGTTGTAAAACGTATGGTATCTAAAGGTACTAATATTTCTAACAGTGATGTTTTGGTGTTAGGATTCACTTTTAAAGAGAACTGCCCGGATGTAAGGAATACCAAAGTGATTGACATTGTTAAACGCCTTGAGGAGTATAAGATAAATGTTTGTATTCACGACCCTTGGGCTGACGCAGGCCAGGTGCAGCACGAATACGGCGTGATTTGCCAGAATGGCGAGTCGAAAAAAAGAAAATATGATGCCATTGTTTTAGCGGTAGCTCATGGTTCATTTAAAGACTTAGACATCACTAACCTATGCAAAGAAAATACAGTGGTGTATGATATTAAGTCGATTCTTCCGGACGAAGTTGTGGACGGACGTTTATAATTAACTCTTTATCAATCTTACCTAATATACCTATGGAAATGTACACAACGCCTTATCATGGAGACGTAAATCTTTCAGACTATAAATTTCTGGTAACCGGCGGAGCCGGTTTTATCGGTTCCAACCTGGTAGAATATCTATTAAAATATGGCGCAGGAAAAGTTCGCGTGCTGGATAATTTCTCTACCGGATTTTTAAGTAACCTGAAGCCTTTTTTGCAACATCCTTCTTTTGAGTTAGTCCACGGCGATATTAGAGAGTTATCAGCTTGTAAAAAAGCAGTAGAAGAAGTTGATGTTGTTTTACATCAGGCGGCTTTGGGTTCTGTACCTCGCTCAATTGATGATCCAGCTACCAGTAATGAGGTAAATATCAGTGGCTTTTTAAATATGCTGATCGCAGCGAAAGATGCTAACATTAGCAGATTTGTTTATGCGGCTTCATCGTCTACATACGGAGATAGCAAAGAACTACCTAAAGTAGAAGACAAAATCGGAAAGCCCTTGTCTCCTTATGCGGTTACAAAATATGTGAATGAGTTGTACGCTGATGTGTTTTCGCGAATTTATGGTTTAGACCTTATTGGCTTACGTTACTTTAACGTATTTGGTCCTAGGCAAAACCCTAACGGAGCATATGCGGCGGTAATTCCGAAATTTATTTTGAAACTGCTTGCGCATGAAAGCCCGCTAATTAACGGTGCAGGCTTGCATTCAAGGGACTTTACATTTATAGACAATGTGGTGCAGATGAATATCAAAGCTGCATTAACAACTAATAAAGATGCGCTTAACCAGGTGTACAACGTTGCCTACGGCGAACAAACCAACCTTAACGAGTTAACGGCTTGTTTAAAAGAGCGCCTGGCCGAATCAGACCCAATCATAGCCTCCATTGAAATTCAATATGGGCCAGAGAGGGCAGGGGATATACCTCACTCATTGGCATCGATCGAAAAGGCACAGCGCTTGCTAAACTACCATCCTCGCTTTTCAATTCTAGAGGGGCTAAAGGAAACGGTTAAGGCCTATGTAGAAGACAAGGCATTAAGCGCAAACTTCATTTGAGTATTTAAAAAGAAATCAAATCTTCCATACACTATAATGTTTAGCCCGGTGCGTTTTGCATTGGGCTAAATTATTGACCGGTATGGAGTAGGAATAAAAGCCCATTGGCTTGCAAGAAATTTCAATTAAGAACTTAAGGAAAAAGAGTAAAAAACAGGGTAGTATCAGGACTAAATCTAACATCAATAAATTATTGAGTGCTCAAAGGGCATTGAAAGTTCCTCATATGATAGCTTCTTGTTTTTGCTGCAAAGCTCTTTTTCCTTGCCTTTATGGCTAATTACATGAGTTTAAAAAGCAAAACACTGGCAGGCCTGGCCTGGAGCCTGGCTGACCAGTTCGGTGGAAAATTTATCGGTTTCTTTATTACGATCATCCTTTCGAGGCTCTTAATGCCTGAAGATTTTGGCGTGATAGCAATGCTCTCTGTATTTATTTCTATCGGAGGGGCGTTGATGGAGAGCGGCCTTACATCATCGTTAATAAGAACAAGCGACGCCAGCCAAGAGGATTTTTCTACCATATTTTGGTTTAACCTAGCCGGCAGTATAGTGATCTATCTTCTGCTGTTTTTACTGGCTCCTTATATAGCATTATTTTACAAACAAGATATTTTAAGCAGCATAGTTAGGGTTTACGGGTTGACATTCATCATCAACGCTTTCTTTAGTGTACAAAATGCCCGCCTAACAAAAAACATGAATTTCAAAGCCCAAACGGCTATCAGTATTCCGTCCAATCTGGGCGGCGGTATAGTAGGGGTTATCTGCGCATATCAGGGATACGGCCCATGGAGCCTGGTGTGGATGAACATGTTTGCTGCCTTGCTTTCAACCGTATTGCACTGGGTAGCTTCAGACTGGCACCCAACATTTGTCTTTAACAAGGAAAGCTTTAAACAGCATTTCTTTTTTGGTTACAAAATGGCTCTTTCGGGTATTATAGATACCTTTTACAGAAATATTTATGTAATTATTATAGGAAAATACTACTCGGCAACGCAACTAGGTTTCTATTCGCGGGCCGATTCTATAAGCCAGCTTCCAATTGCGAATATTTCGGCGGCTATTGGCAAGGTTACCTATCCAATGTTATCAACCATTGCAGGCGATGATGGCAAGCTGAAGCAGGCGTACAGGCAATTATTGCAGCAGGTAATATTTTGGAACGCACCAATCTTGATTTTTTTAAGTGTTATAGCCGAACCTCTAATCAGTTTTTTACTGACTGACAGATGGTTGCCGGTTGTTCCATATTTTCAAATACTTTGTATTGCTGGCATTATGTATCCGCTGCACGCATATAATCTTAATATATTGAAAGTTAAGGGCCGCAGCGATTTGGTGCTTCAACTTGAGGTTATCAAAAAGACACTTTGTGTTGTCGGTATATTAAGCGTTGTGTCTTTCGGAGTATATGGCCTGCTATACTTTCAATTGCTATTCAGTTTTGGAGGGTATTTTATCAACTCCTTTTATAGCGGAAAAATAATCAACTATCCAGTTAAAGAACAAATTGCAGATATATATCCGGCAATTACACTGGCAGCTGCAATTGGTTATTTATGCTATCTGCTGGACGGCTTTTTAGTTCATGCCGGTTTAATCCTGAATTTGGGCAGGATAACGGTAATCGCCCTTGCATATTTTACTACCTATATAAGTTGCAGCTACCTTTTGAAGCTGGCTGCTATAACCGATTTTAAACATCTAATATTGAAGAAATGATACCTGTGACTAAACCCTACCTGCCAAACGTTAAAGAGTTTGATGAGTACATTAACAGTATTTGGGAACGCCAATGGCTAACAAACAATGGGCCGCTGGTTAACGAGCTTGAACTGAAATTGAAGGAGTATTTGGATATCCACCATTTATTGTTTGTTTCTAACGGAACCATTGCCCTTCAAATTGCTATAAAAGCTTTAGACCTTAAAGGTGAAATCATAACTACGCCATTCTCTTTTGTTGCTACAACCAGTAGTATTCTTTGGGAAGGCTGTAAACCTGTTTTTGTTGATATCGAACCCGACACGCTGAATATTGACTGGCGAAAAATACAAAAGGCTATTACGCCTCAAACATCAGCCATACTTGCTACACACGTTTTTGGAAATCCTTGTAATATCGAGGCAATCCAGAAAATCGCTGATAAGTTTAACCTTAAAGTGATTTACGATGCCGCACATTGCTTTGGCACTAAATATAACGGAAGGTCGGTTTTTGAGTACGGTGATATCAGTACCACCAGTTTCCACGCTACAAAATTATTCCATACCATAGAAGGAGGCGCGGTATTTACCCGCAACCCCGACTTGCTAAAACGTATGGCTTACATGCGCAATTTTGGGCACAGCGGCCCCGAGGATTTTGTGGAATTAGGCATCAACGGAAAAAATTGCGAGTTCCATGCAGCGATGGGTTTATGCAACCTTAAACATATAGACGAGATTTTAGAGAAAAGAAAAACACTCTCATTGTACTATATGAAAAAGCTAGGAGGCATAAATGCCAGCTTCCAGAAACTTCGGGAAGAGCTTGCTTATAATTATGCTTACTTCCCTGTTATTTTCGACTCTGAAGAGGTAATGCACAAATGCATAGAAGAGTTAAAAAACGAAAAGGTATTTTGCCGCAGGTATTTCTACCCATCACTTTCGTCTCTGCCTTTTGCAAATAAAGTAAGCATGCCGGTTTGCGATTCGATAGTTAATCGTATCATTTGCTTGCCGTTATACCACACGCTAACGTTTTCTGACCTTGATTTAATTACCCGGGTAATATTGCGGGTTCAAAACTACTCTGGTGTTAAGCCAGCTGCAATTGATGAAGAAGCACTATTTGAAGACCAGTTAAAATCAATTATTAATAATGTTACCGGCGGCAATTAACCTTGCCTTTTAGCAATTATGGAAAGAAGAAATGATATAATGGTTAGCGTTTGTTGCATAACATATAACCACGAAAAATATATTGCCGAGTCGATAGAAGGTTTTTTAATGCAAAAAACCAATTTCAAGTTTGAAATAATTATCGGCGAAGATTGCTCTACAGATAATACGCTTGCCGTTATCAGGCAATACCAGGAGAAGCATCCCGATATTATTAAAGTGATATCTGGCCCAAAAAACGTTGGTTCAATCAATAACCAGGTAAGGGTAGTAGCTGCTGCAACTGGTAAATATATAGCCATGTGCGACGGTGATGATTACTGGAGCCATCCTGATAAGCTTCAAAAGCAAGTGGATTTTCTTGAGGCGCATCCCGAGTATGTAATTTGCAGCCATTATTCGAGGGTAATTGATGAAAATGATAATACAATTTATCAGGCTTCGAAAATTACTCCTTTGAGCTACGACTACGAAGACCTCTTGCTTGGGCGCCGCGAAGAAACTCGCATAGGTGCTTTGCTATTGCGAAACAACGGGCCGGTAAAAGACTTGAGTAATCACGACTGGTACTATAAAACCAATGGCACCGACAAGTTTTTTAAGCTATTTATAGCCGGAGAAACCGGTGGCAAAATTTATGTTTTACCAGAAGTTATGAGCTGCTATCGCCATCATGAAGGCGGAATTTGGAGCATGGTTGACGCAACAGTCCGTAAAAAGAAGATGATAAGCGATTTTAATTTAATCCTTAAAAACTTCAAATATTCGCGTTCACAGCGAAAGGGTTTAATAAAGATGTATTTCCATGATTACTTCTTTTTTGAACTCAAAAATCTCAGGATTAACAATGCCGTAAGTACTATGTACACGCTTTTGTCGCGGGCATCATAATCTGAAATGCGCTATCTACGGCTTACCTGAAAAGGTAAGCCGCCTTACTTAAAAACATACTACCTATGGAACTAATAAGAAGGATAGCAACACCAGGTTTAATGTTCTTGTATCTGTATACGTTAACGTTCGATATTTTTATGACGAACGTGATCAGGCTGCCAAGCCCTTTGGTTTTCGTGCTACCATTAATCTTTTTAAATGCGCCCGGCGACTCAAAGTTCAGATACACAAGAGAGTTGATTGCAGTTTACATTTCCAGCTTCTTCTTCTTTCTGCTCGGGCAGGAACAGATGAAGCCGTTTTTTGTAAACGCTATCATTATAACCCTGTGCGCCATCTACTTTAACTATTTTATTGGAAATAGCCGGGAAAGACTAAAGCTTTCGGTTTGGATTTTTTATGGCTTATTGGCTTTCTCGGCTATTATCATGCTTCTTAACCATGCCTACGGAACCAAAGTTGATTACATAAGAAGTAAGCTTGTTGGAGAGATTGTAATGCAGTCGCCATCAGGAATTGCCCCTTTTATATTCAACTTCGGCTACCAACTTACCACATTGGTTTCATTTTTAATGGTTTCGGCAATGGCATTTCGCAAGCACTTGTTGATTCAAGTTGGAGCTTTTGCCATCTGTATTTTACTGATACTGTATGGAATGAACCGCTCCGTATTAATTGGTTTTGCTGTTTCGGCCGGGTTATTTGCATTGTTATTTTACCGGATCAAGTTCGCTTTGATCTTGGCCGGTTTGATAGGCCTGGCAGTGTATTTTAATTCCGCTATTGAAGGCTTGTCTGCAAATCGCCAGCAAAATATTCTATCGAAACAAGAGCGGAAGGCTGATGAGAATCGCGATGATCTGATGATTGAGAATCTAAAGATTATTGCTGATTATCCCTTCGGCTTAATGGTCTATGGTAAAAGCTGGAACCAGGTTGCCCGTTACAATCCGACATTTCAGCGTGAAGTTGGGCTTGTAACATCGCACAATGCTTATTTAATGTTTGTAACCTATTTAGGCATTTTACCGGGGCTAACTTTACTAATCCTCCTTTATTTTAAAGTAGGCAAGATATTTATAGGGGCATTAAGGCATATTAAAAAGAAGGAGAATGCATTGCTGCTAAGCTTGTGTTGCTCATTTACAGCTGCCGCCATAAACTCTTGTTTTCATAACGACTGGTTTTTAGGAGGCAACGGGCCAACAGTGTTTTTATACTTCTGTATCATTCAGTTAGCTCGAATTCAAACCAAAACAGCCGAGGCAAAAGTTGAAGTTTCCGAACGGAATACCAGCGCTCATTCTACCAATTATAATTCTGTACACCTACCAAAAACGTCTACGTTTTATTAAACTTTTATCCTATGAAAATCCCGTTTTCACCGCCATTCATCGATCATAACGTAATAAGCCAGGTTTTAAACACCCTCGAAACCAAATGGATAACGAGTGGGCCCAAGGTTAAGGCACTGGAGCAGGAAATATCCGAATTTACCGGTTCAAAAGCCTCTGTTTGTGTAAACTCCTGGACCTCGGGCGCTATTTTAATGCTTAAATGGTTCGGCATAAAGGAAGGCGACGAGGTGATTGTTCCCGCCTACACCTATTGCGCTACAGCCTTAAGTGTTATTCACTGTGGAGCAACGCCGGTAATAGTTGATATTACAGACGATTTTACGATAGACCCTGAAGAAGTTCAGAAGGCAATTACTCCGCGTACTAAAGCAATCATAGCAGTTGATATTGCCGGACTTCCATGTAACTACAACAAACTCAACAGCATAATAAGAGAGCCTGAAATACAAGACTTATTTAATCCGCAAAGCGAAAAGCAAGCAAAACTCGGCCGGATTTTATTGATTTCAGACGCAGCACATTCTATTGGAGCTTTATATAATGGTGTATCAGCAGCACTTGCCGCCGACATAACTATTTACTCGTTCCATGCTGTTAAAAACATTACGTCTGCTGAGGGTGGTTGCGTATGTTTAAACCTTCCTGAAATTTTTGATACAAAAGAGGAGTATAACTTCTTGAAAATTTTCTCCTTAAATGGACAAAATAAGGATGCGTTTACTAAAACTAACGGCGGCGGCTGGCGCTATGATATTCTTTATGCAGGCTTAAAAATCAATATGCCTGATATTTGTGCCGCTATTGCACTTGCGCAGTTAAGGCAATATAAGGATAGCTTACTGCCATCAAGGCGCAAGGTTGCCACCAGATATTATAAAGGTTTTAGATTCTTTAACTGGTTTGTGCCACCATTGCTAAGAGACCGCGACCGCGAAACATCTTATCATATTTTCCCGATAAGGATTAAAAACATCACCGAGGAGCAACGAGACAGGATTATTGATAGGTTGATGGCTAATGAAATAATCGTAAATGTGCATTTCATTCCATTGCCAATGCTTACCCTGTTTAAAAATATGGGATATAAAATTGAAGATTATCCAAACGCTTACAAGCAGTTCTCTTCAGAAATTTCGCTACCAATTTATCCGCAGCTTACTGATGCCGAACTTGATTACATCATTCAGCAGGTTATTGAGGCCGTGCAAATTGAAGTTGGCGAAGAAGACACATTAATGGAGCAACCCGTTTACTCAATTTAACAGCTATGATAAAGAGAGCATTCGATATTTTTATGTCCGCAATAGCCCTTGTTTGCCTTCTGCCTCTGTTTTTGGTAATCACCCTGTTGATTATCATCGACTCTAAAGGCGGCGTATTTTATAAACAGGTGAGGGTTGGCAAAAACAAAGCCGACTTCGAACTCTACAAGTTTCGCACAATGGTTGTAAATGCCAGCCGGATGGGGCAGTTAACCATAGGCAGCCGCGATTCGCGGATTACCCGTGTGGGCTACTGGCTGCGCAAATACAAACTAGATGAGCTGCCTCAACTGATAAATATCCTGAAAGGCGATATGAGCTTTGTTGGCCCAAGGCCCGAGGTTCGAAAATATGTTGACTTGTATAATGCCGAGCAACAGCGGGTTTTTTCGGTTAAGCCCGGGCTTACAGATTGGGCCTCCATTCAGTTTTGTAACGAAAATGAATTGCTGGCCCAGGCATCAAACCCTGAAGATTTTTACATCAAAGAGGTGATGCCCGAAAAGCTCAATAAAAACTTAAGCTACGTTGACAGGCACAGCCTGCTTACCGATTGCCTCATTATTTTTTTAACGCTGAAAAAGATAGTGCAGCTTAAATAAGCCCCAGCCTATGAAGAACAGTTTACTATTGCTGATGACACCAAACATGAGTTTGGAAAAATGGAGCCAGCTTGGACAATTATCCCGCGAGCTTAGTTTTTATGATAACCTGTGCAAAAAGGCTAACTTAAAACTGATCATTTACAGTTATGGCAGAAATGATGAGCCATTTTTAAAAGGATATCAAGATTTTAAGGTGATTTGCATGCCATCGTGGATACCAGCCGGAATCCCGTTTAAACTGCAAAACCTTATTTACCATTTCTGTTCCTTGTTTCTTTTTAAGAGCTTGTTTAAGCAGGTTGCTTTAGCTAAGACTAATCAGTTCAGGGCTTTTCCTTTCGGGATTTTATTGAAAGTGTTCTTTAAAATTCCACTGGCTATACGGATGGGCTTTTATTATTCACACTTTCAAAAACTCAGCCGTTTTGCCCGCTTTAAAGAGTGGTTTGCATTTAAGTCTTGCGATTTAATTCTAACCACATCTACAGAGGCAGGCAGCCACATCAAACATGCTTACAATATCAATGAAGATAAGATTTTAAGCATGAGCAATAATATCGATCTGGATGTGTTTAAGCCGCTTGATTTAAAAAAGGAATATGATATAATTTTTGTTGGCAGGCTTGAACAGCAAAAAAATATTGAGTTATTGCTGCAAGTTCTAAGCAAAGTAAAGCTCAAAACGCTCATTATAGGCAAAGGCAATCAGGCATCGTTGATAAGAAAAGCTCAGCAACGCAATGATAACATAGTTTGGAAGGAGCGGGTTGATAACTACACCTTGCCTCAGTATTACAATAAAGCGAAATGCTTTTTAATACTCTCAGAGTATGAGGGGTCGCCAAAGGCACTATTAGAAGCGATGGCATGCGGCCTACCTTGTATAGGCGCCAATACCCCAGGCACCAGAGAATGCATTATTGATGGTGTTAACGGCATTTCGGTTGAACCTGAAATTTCGGATGTAATTAAGGCGCTTGACGCTCTGTTTAAAGACGATGCCCTTGCCGCACAACTTGGCAACGGCGCTGCCCTCTGGGTAGATGCGCATTGCGATATGTCGAAAAATATCCTGAGGGAATTGGAGTTTTACTCAGGTTACCTTAACTCCAGGGGCCTTGTATATTCTATTTAACCTTTAAAATTTTACTTATGCTGATTAGTGTTATAATGTCGGTATACAATTCGGACGAATATTTAGAGTTGTCGATAGATTCCATTCTAAATCAAACCTATAAAGATTTTGAGTTTATACTGATAGACGATGGCTCTACAGACCGTTCGGTAGAAATTTGCAAAAGATACGCAGATGCAGACCCCCGGATTATTTTCCTACAAAATGAGAAAAATTTAGGCTTGGGCGAGTCATTGAATAAAGGAATTAAAATAGCTAAAGGCGAGTATATAGCCCGCCAGGATGCAGATGATATTTCTACCCTTGATAGGTTTGAAATCCAATTGAAATATGCGCTTGAGAATAAGCATATAGACATGATAGGTTCAAACTGCTATGTAATTGATATTAATGGTGAAACGGTTTTTAAAGATACTAGCTTTTCTAAAGAAGCCAACTTTATTGATGCCTTACTAAACGAAAGGGCAATTTTCCCTCACGGTAGCGCATTTTTAAAGAAAGATAAATTAATCGAAGCCGGAATGTATGACCCACGGTTTTATTATACACAGGATGGGGAACTCTGGCTTCGGTTAATCACTAGGGGAGCCACAGCCCACGTAATAGAAGAACCGCTCTATTATTATAGAGTATCGCCAATAGCTAACGGCAACCGTAGGCCGGCCAAACAAAAATTTAATAATGTGCTGCAAATGATGTATGCACAATCTAAAAGCGAAGCGCTGGTAAACGAGGAGCTAAATAACATCAGAGATTTTTTAGCAGGCGCTAAAGCTGCAAAGAGAAAAAATTACGTTGCAGAGTATTGGAAGGGTTTGGGCAATACCGCCTACTTAAATAGCTGGAATGTAAAACAGTCGTTTAAATACATAGGCAGGGCTCTAAAAGAAAATAGTTCTCCTTCCTATTATCCAAAATGCTTAATGCTCGGCCTTATGTACCTATTGCCACCAGGTTTGGTAAAACCGGTGCTTAGATTAAAAAAGGCCGCTTAATACAACAATCTATTCCCTCATTATTAAACCGATTTCAAAATGAAAAAGAAAGTTTTTTTTGTGCTGGGTAATTTGCGTGCGGGAGGTTCAGAACGGGTATATTGGATAATTAGCCGTTACTTTAATAAAACTGATTACGATGTTAGCTTAATTGTACTTGATACAACTAACGCTTTCTTTTCAACCGAAATGGAGGGTGTTAGGCTGATAGACCTTAAAACGATAAAAGCTTCGCGGTCATTTTTTAAACTTTACAGGCTGATTAAAAATGAAAAGCCTTACGCAGTTTTTACTACAGGGCATGTAAAAACCCTGGTTGCGCTGATCTCTTGGTTTACAAAAATACCCATAGTAGTAGGCCGCGAATCTAATCTGCTTGATAAGATGGTTGCACTGTCAGGCGTCAAAGATAAATTTTGGGACAAATTTGTATCGCTTACTTATAAAAAGCTAAACATTGGTATTTGCCAGTCGCAGGAAATAAAGAGGTCCATGCAGAACAGGTACAATATTCCGGAGGAAAAACTTGTTGTAATTCCCAACCCGGTGTTACCAACGCCACTGCTTAGGCAGGAACATAAATCAGACAATAAACGGTTGATTTTTATAGGGCGGCTAGCGGTAGAAAAAGGCGTATTCAGGTTACTGGAAATATTTAGCCGCCTCCCTCAGGGCTACTCGCTTACTCTGGTAGGAGATGGGCCGCTTAAGCAGGATGTTCAAAAGAAAATCAAACAGCTCCATTTAGAGCAGCGGATAAATCTCACCGGAAACGTTAGGGAAGTTGTCCATTTAATAGCACAACACGATTTACTTGTACTAACATCCTTTACTGAAGGATTTCCGAATGTGGTTTTAGAAGCCTTATCGGTTGGAGTTCCGGTGGTTTCATTTAATGTAAGCGGCCTGTCGGCCATGATAAAAAATACCATTAACGGATACATTGTTGAGCAAGATGATTTTCCAGGATTTAGAAGTAAAATCGTTATTGCCTGCAATCGCTCATGGGACTCTCATGCAATTAAAGAGGATATACTTGCCAGGTTTGGCGTAAAGAAAATCGTTCAACAATATGAAAATTTGCTGTTGCCATCAAAAACTTTTGCTGGAAATTCACAGCCATTTGTTGAGCTGATTGCCGATTAATATTTCTACTTATCTACCTAAAATTATTTTATTATGTGCGGTATTTACGGCTCTACTATTTTATATAGTAATGATATTATTGAAGATAAATTAGCAGTTATAAAGTTTCGCGGCCCCGACTATTCATCTTACAAATACATGGATGATGTAGTTTTAGGGCATAATCGTTTAGCCATTATCGATTTAGATTACAGGTCTAACCAGCCATTTACCTACTTACATACCACAGTAGTATTTAATGGCGAAATTTATAACTATCAGGATATTAAATCTGCCTTGGTTAAAAAAGGCTATACATTTTCAACTTCCTCAGATACGGAAGTTATTTGCGCTGCATACCTCGAATATGGAAAAGCTTGTGTGGAGCTTTTTAACGGTATGTTCTCTTTCGTTATTTACGATGCCCAAAAGAAAATTCTTTTTGGCGCAAGAGACAGGTTTGGCAAAAAGCCGTTTTATTATTGCCACAGCGGCGGCGAATTTGAGTTTGCCAGCCAGCCTTCGCAAATTAGTATAGCCCGCGATTTAACAATAGACCAGCAGGCCATTAGCGAGTATTTTATATGGGGATATGTCCCAGAACCAAGAACAATTTATACAGAGGTAAAAAAGCTGCCAGCCGGCTACATGTTTACCTACATTCCTGGTTCATCCAAATTAAGCATAGAAAAATACTGGGACTTAGATTATAGTCTCGATGGCCAATTTAAAGGAACATACGCCGAAGCGAAAGATCAGCTAACCACATTGCTGCACGATGCGGTTAAAGTTCGGATGCAGGCTGATGTTCCTTTGGGGGTCTTTCTTTCTGGCGGAATAGATTCATCGCTGGTATCGGCTCTTGCTGCAAAAAGTACAGCCCACGTTAAAACCTTCTCCATTAAATTTAATGAGAAAGGATTTGATGAAAGCGTTTACGCGCAGCAGGTAGCCAACCACTTAAAAACAGAGCATCACATTATAGAATGCAATTACAACGAAGGCATCGAATTGATAAAAAGCTTCTCCGATTTTTATGATGAGCCTTTTGCCGATTCGAGTGGCATTCCAGCCATGCTGTTAAGCAAATACACTAAAAAACATGTTACTGTTGCCTTGAGTGGCGATGGCGGAGACGAAGGTTTTTTAGGATACTCCAGATACAAATGGATAAACAATGTAAGCCCAATATTTAAGTTGCCACTAGCCGCGAGGCAGTTTTTAGCCTGGTTTATAAAACTGTCGCCTAATTACAAGCATAAATTAATAGCCATGGGTATTTCTATGAGAGATGTAGAAACCCTGTATGTTAAAATGTTTGGCGGCATGGAAAACTCCTGGCTTATTAATCAGGATCTGGGTTTAAAGAGCGAATTCCTTGGAGTGCTTAATAATCCTTCAAAATCATTATTGGAAAGAGTTTCTGATTTCGATCTGAAAACTTACCTCAACGGTGATATTAATACTAAGGTAGACCGTGCATCAATGGCATTTTCGCTGGAGTCAAGGTCGCCGCTGATGGATTACCGAGTGGTTGAGTTTGCACAAAGCCTGCCAACGGAGTTTAAATATAAATCCGGAGTTCAAAAACGCATTTTAAAAGATATACTTTATCAGCATGTTCCAGCTCAGATTTTCGACCGCCCTAAGGCGGGCTTTACCATGCCATTTAAAGAATGGTTTAGGAAAGAGCTTAAAGATTACGTGCTCGATAATTTATCCAGAAGCGAACTGAAAAACATCCCAGGAATTAACATTGGCCGGGCTGAGGAAATTATAAATGAACACATAACGGGTAAATGGAACCGTTATCCGCAAATATGGAAATTGTTGGTGCTAAGCCAGTGGCTTAAAAAACACAACAACAAAGCATTTGCGCCACAAACCAATCAACCCGTTTTAATTTAACTCAAAAATTTCTACCTATGGACATCGCGCCTAAAAACCTCGTTTTTATTTCGATGACTAACTATGCCGGCGGGGCCGAAAACATTTTAGCCATGTTGGCCAGAATTACATCGAGCCCTATTGTATTTCAAAAAAAGGTTCGCGCTTCCGGATTAGTTTTAAGTCCGGAAATTCAAGCGAAATTTTTAACCAGTAAATCATTATGGCTTGGGTTTATACTGTTGTTAAAATGCCTCATTAAATATCGCAAAGGTTACACCATCGTAAGTACACACCCATATCTTAATGCTTTTTTAGGATTGCTTAAGCGTATAGGTTTTATAAAGTCATCATTAATTGTAAGAGAATGCACCTCGGTGTTTACCAGGTTTACAGGCTTAAAAAAGCTTAGCTATCAAATAGCCTACAAACTAGGTTATCCGGCAGTAAACCTAATTATTTGCCAAACAGATGCTATGCGCAAACAGCTTTTAGATAGTAACGATTTTATCAATTCAAACAGGGCGGTAGTGATACCTAACCCCATCGACTTAAAATCTGTATTTAAAAGGGCTGATGCCAATGTAACAGAAGATCTGGACGAAGTTGAGTATATCTGCTCTGCCGGAAGGCTAATTCCAGAAAAAGGATTTGATGTTTTAATAAAGGCCTTTGCCGAGATAGCACCGCTTAACCCCGCGCTTAAGCTTTTCATTTTGGGCGAAGGCAAGGAAAGGCAATACTTAGAAGATCTGATTGAGGAGTTAAACTTGGTTAATCGTGTGGAGCTGAAAGGGCATATCAAAAACCCGGTTCCATATTTTAAGAAAGCGAAACTTTGTGTGGTTTCATCCATTAAAGAAGGTTTTCCAAATGTGTTGCTGGAAATGATGGCTGTTAATCCGCATGTGGTTTCAACCTTGTGTGCGGGCGGCATCAAAGACATTCCGTCTATTATAAAAATACAGCCTGGAGATATTGAGGCATTAACTGAGGCTATGGAAAGCGGCCTGGAACCAAGGATCTATGCGGCCGAAAGTGTTTCAGAATACCTTAATAATCGCAGTCCCGAAGCATTTGTGGCCACACTTTCAAAGTACACAGAAATGCTGCATGAAGTTAAAATTGTAAACATGTTTACCGGCAAGTTTTACTATTTAAGAAGCAGCGCATTAAGTAATCAATAAACATCTATAAAACATTAGCTCCTATAGCTAATCAATTTAAATCTATCTATAAAACTGAAAAATATGAGAGTATTAGTAACAGGCAGTGCAGGCTTTATTGGCTTTCACCTGGTAAAACACCTACTTGAACGCGGAGACGAAGTTGTTGGAATTGATAACATAAACGACTATTATGACGTCAACCTAAAATATGCCCGCTTGGCAGACACCGGTATCGCAAAAAGTAGCATTGTTTACGGACAAGCAGTTAAAAGCGAAAAATATCCAAAGTACCAATTTGTGAAAATGGATTTAACAGATGCTGAGGCTTTAAATGAGTTGTTCAAGCAAAATCAATTCGATTCAGTTTGCAATCTTGCTGCACAAGCCGGCGTTCGTTACAGCCTTATTAACCCTCAGGCTTATATCGAATCAAACATCAATGGTTTTATAAACATTTTGGAATGTGCACGCCATCATAAAATAAAACATTTATTGTATGCAAGTTCATCAAGCGTATATGGCTTAAACTCGCAAATGCCATTCTCCGTAAATCACAACGTAGACCATCCGGTTTCCTTATATGCCGCTTCAAAAAAGAGCAACGAATTAATGGCTCATGCATACAGCCACTTATTTAAATTGCCTACAACAGCTTTAAGGTTTTTTACTGTTTATGGGCCTTGGGGAAGGCCAGATATGGCTTTGTTCCTGTTTACTAAAGCAATATTGGAAGGCAAGCCGATTGAAATATTCAATAACGGGGAAATGAAGAGAGACTTCACTTACATTGATGATATTATTGATGGCGTTGTCCGTGTAATTGATAACCCGGCTAAAGAAAATGAGCTATGGGATTCTACTAATCCAGATCCAGCGAGTTCTTGCAGCCCTTACCGGGTGTTCAACATTGGAAGGGGCGAGCCAGTTAAACTAATGGATTTTGTTACCGAAATTGAAAATAGTACAGGCCAGATTGCAAAGAAGAAATTTATGCCAATGCAAGATGGCGATGTAGAAAAAACCTGGGCAGATGTTTCAAACCTTACAAACTCTCTAAGCTATCAGCCTAAGGTTTCGGTTAAAGAAGGAATTAAAAACTTTGTTGACTGGTATAAAGAGTTCTATCACTACAACGAAGTGGAAGCTGTGTTACGCCAGCACAATATGCTACCAACAGAAAACGTTGTAATTCCACTTGCAGGTTAATGCTATTTTCAACACACTGTGGAAATATTCTACATTTTTTTAAACTATTAATTTTATAAAATCCAAGAAATATTTAAAGTTTTTTTACCGATAGGTGAATTTTAAGAATTTTATAAACTTGGATGTCACTTATAAAATGCGTTTTATGACATAGTTTTTACAATTGCCCGTTCGGACTGTGAAATAAAATGCATTTTATATGTGAAAAAATTGCCCGCATACCATTAGGTGGAAAAAAAGTTTTAACTGTGCGGTGATTTTTTTCTTGCCGGAAAAAACTTTAAACTCCTTTGCCTGATTTTTTCCGCAGTTAATACGCCAGACGCAATCATTTTTAATTTTAAACTAAAAGGAGCCTTCTTGATTTTTAAGAGATAAACAGTGATTATTTGCTGTTTTGTCTTGAATGATTAGGAATTTTCATACAAAAAAATATTCTTAGTTCATACTGTGAAAGTTTCAATTTATAGTCAAAAATACTGGACGACAGTGGCTATATTTTTGGACACAAAAAAACACAGGTATGAAGAGAAAATTTAATTTAAGAGGTAAAGCGCCAATGAGTTTGTTAGTTCTATCACTTGTTTTATTTAGCCAATGTCAAAAAGACCTGCCAACAGAAGCTGCCGCACCGGTAGTGAAAATGGTATCGGCCAACAAGATTTCGGCAATAAGTACATCTGCAACCACATTGCCTACAACTGTTAATTCAGCCGACTTTAGGCCAGAAAGCGGATATGCTTTTAAATTAAAAAGAGATTTCGGCGTCGCTGGCGACGATTTATCAAACAGTAGCGCCTCGAGTTTAAGACTTTTTGAAAATGGCGTTGAACTGGGGCCTGCACATTCAATTCATTCAGAAATCATTAACTACGGCAGAGGTAGGTTTAGTCATTGGGGAAACGTTTTATATTTTTCATCCTCGGATAACACCGATCCTCGGTCAAATGGAAGGAAATACACCTACACCATTAGTAGTAGTGGTACTACTACAGATCAGAACAGCACGTCTGGGGATGTTGTCTTCGAAGGGCCCGCCGAGACACCCGCAGCAAATGGGCCTATTGGTTATGCTGCTGTAAATTGGGTAACCACGGGTGGCGCTGCAGGTTCAATCGTTACTGTAAACACCCTTTCAGCTTTAAGAGGCTATGCTTCGTCAAGCCTGCCATTAACAATACAAGTGTCGGGCACAATTTCAGGAACCGGAAGCGTGCTTGTTAAATCAAATAAAACAATTATTGGGCTTAGCGGGGCAACACTTAACGGCGTTGGTTTACGCATATTTGGAAACAGCGCTACAGATGTCACAAAAAATATAATTATCAAAAATTTAAGAATTAAGAATGTTATCCAAATTGACCCGGTTACCGGAAATGGCGATAACGACTGCATCGGTATTAAGTATGCCGACCATATTTGGATAGACCACTGTGAACTGTCTGCCGATGTTACTCATCCCGATTGGGAATACTATGATGGCCTGGTAGATATTTCAAAACAGTCAGATTTTATAACAGTGTCGTGGTGCAAGCTAATGAACAGTTGGAAAGGCTCTTTTGTAGGAGGAACTTCAGACTCTGGAAAAAATAAGCTCCATATCACCTTCCATCACAATTTATTTAACAACATTGCCGAAAGGGGGCCTGCTTTAATATACAGCACAGTACATTTATTTAATAACTATTATTTAAAAAGTGCAACCAGCAGCGGCTACTCAATCGGAGCAAGATATTCATCAAGGGTTTTGGTGGAAAACAACTACTTTGAGAACATAAGTACACCAGTTAGAACAGACATTGACAGCGAACAAGGTTATGTAAGCGGAACGAGTACTAATATTTTTAAAAGCTGCGGCGCGTTACAAATCCGAACGTCAGACCCTGGAATAACCGTTCCATATGCATACAAATCTTACTTAATTCCTGCAGCTAACGTGCCAGCTACGGTACTGGCAGGGGCAGGCGTAAAATAGCCTGCTGGTTTTAGCAAAATCAAACATATAATATAGAGTGAAAGCTGTATTTAAAGCACAGCTTTCACTCGCCCTTTGGGCACTTGCATTTAATCTACATCTACCTGAAAAATAAGGCCCGGGTTTACCCAAAAAGCCCGGTTTTATTTAGAAAAACACCCTTTACTCAATGCTATCTCTGGGCTATAAGCCATTTTGCATTCTGGTATAGGTTTTATAACTGCAATCGTTCTATATGCCTTGGTTTATTAAACGGGCGTGTAAAACCGGTAAAGGTTAGCAATCAATTTAATGTCTTTTATCATGATAGTATTGGCAACTGCATAGGCAGTTCCGGTACTTTTTATTGCTTGTAGGCTAGACTTTTTGAGCTATCAGGCCAAGGATTTATGTAATTAACTAAATGATTAACCATGCCAACCAAACGAAGAATTTTAATAGCCTGTGATTCTTCCCGTTCCTTATTGGATTTTAGAGGGAAATTAATCGAAGCTTTGGTTGAAAGTAACGACGTTGCTGTTTTCACTCCGCTAATTGAACAAGCTCATATTAGAGCTAAACTGGATAGCCTGGGAGTTACAGTTTTCGAAAACGGCCTAAACGGAAGCAACGTTTCGATACTTTCAGATTTGAAGTACATTGTACACCTGTATCGGGTAATTAGTAAATATAAGCCCGACGTTTTTTTTCCTTACACCTTAAAGCCGGTGATTTATGGAACCTTGGTAGCCAACTTCTCTAATATTTCGCTGGTTACGCCAATGTTAACAGGCTTAGGTTATAACTTTTCTGATGGCGGGTCTGGAAACACATTGGTAAAGCGGATAACGCACACTTTACTAAAACTAAGTTTATCATCAAGAAAGAAGTTGAAACTGATACTTCAAAACAGCGATGATTATCAAACCTTACTGAACCATAAAATTATAAACAATAAAAGCGAGGCATTTGTAGTAAACGGTTCGGGCGTGGATTTAAGCCACTATGATTATTCGGTACCCGATGCAAAAAACATAAGCTTTTTAATGGTGTCCCGCCTAATTAACGCCAAAGGGGTAAATGAATATTATGAGGCTGCAAAAACTATCCGGGCAAAATTCCCGGAGGTGAAGTTTAGGTTAATTGGGGCTTACGATGATAATATAGATGCTATTGATAAAGAGCTTTACGAAAAAATAAAATCAGGCGATGTAATTGAATACAGCGGACATGTTAACGATGTGCGGGCATGCATAAAACAAGCATCAATTATAGTGCTGCCATCATACTACGGGGAGGGTGTCCCGAGATGTATACTTGAAGCTATGGCGATGGGAAGGCCGGTAATTACAAGCAATTCAGTTGGTTGTAAAGAAACAGTAAATATTCATCCAAATCATGTTAATGGATTTTTAGTTCCTGTTAAGAATGTTCAAGCTCTCGCTTCAAAAATGGAGTACTTTATCAGAAACACCGCCGACATTGTTGAATTTGGCTTACGTGGAAGAAATTATGCAAAAGAGAAGTTTGATGTGTACAAAGTCAATCATCAGATGCTCAATATTATGGAGCTTCAGTAGGTGCCGTTTTATTTTTTAAGCTAAGAATGCTATACCATGATG
>CBIHNR010000050.1:0-29853 GCA_966211215.1 uncultured Pedobacter sp. | reverse complement strand
ACAATAGTAGGATTAGTTACATATTCGGTTGCTTCTCCTAAATCCAGGATAGTATTTTTATTGTAATTGAAATTACCACCCACTGAGAAAAACCAGTTCTTATTTGAAATAATATCGACGGAAATGTCACCTTCTATACCACGATTACGCATCTTCCCTGAGTTAGTTAAGATACTAGGAAAGCCAGATGTAGAAGAAAAATTTTGAAGGACAAATAAGTCTTCTGTGTCGCGGTTATACCAATCGAAAACACCTCTTATGCGTCTTTTCCAAATCGAAAAGTCAAGCCCCAAATCTAATTGTTTGCACAACTCCCAATCATACCTTGGATTTCCCGGAGCCATTGCTACAATTCCTGACGATACATACCTCGTATTTTCATATGTTGAGATATAGTTATAGTTTCCTGGAAATTGAGATGCTGTTAGCCCATAACTAGAACGAAATTTCAGCTCATTCAAAAATTCGACATTTTTAAAAACCTCTTCATTTTTTGCATTCCAGGCAAAGCCGAGAGAGTAAAAACCATTCCATCTATTTACATCTATCACATAGGATGCTCCGTCATACCTATAACTTAAGCTTAAATTATACTTGTCGCTATAATTGTAATTTCCTATTCCAATAAAAGAAACCAAGGCGCTCTTTGGAGGCTTTGAGCCGCCAACAACAGGAATAAAACCCGACGAGGTTGTCCCCTGAGTAATGCCAGCCGGCGAATCTAGCAGTTTAGGATTTATGCCATAACCAGTATAATTAAATCCCTTAAACATTGTTCTGTTGACTTCAAATAAAGCGGTTGCACTGAATTTATGTTCGTTTAGAGACTTTGAATAATTTAGCCCAGAGTTAAGTACATACTGGAAATTTCGGTTGGACGATTCGCCATAGACTCCCTGCCCATAAGTAGATTGAGATCCGAAATCGGTTCCTGGGGTGACGGTCCTAGTAGTATTACTTTCGCGAAAATCAAATCCCAGAATTGATGAAAACGTCAAATCACTTGTTATTTTGTATTTAATATTGGAAGAAATGATTGCCTTCATCATTGCAGATGTACTACTAGCGTCTAAAAGTTTTTCCAGGGCGTTAGATCCTTCCCGCAAATCAAAAATCTGGTAAGGAGCCTCTAACTTATTTCTGCTGGTATACAACTTTCCATTGATATAAGGTATTTCATAAGGCAAGGCATAATATATGGCGGCAAAAGCGTTGTTTACGTTCGAAGAGTTTTCGGCTTCAATGCTGCTGCTTCTTGAATAACTTAAACCTATGTTGAAGTTACCACTTAACCGCTTGTCACTAAAACTTAAATTGTTTCTTAACGAATACCTTTTAAGGTATGACCTCAATGAAATTCCTTCCTGGTCGTAGAAATTTGCCGAGCTATAAAATCTAACTTTGTCATTCCCTCCTTGAAGGCTCGCTTGGTGTTCCTGAAATTTGCCTTCTCTCAAAAAAACATCTCGCCAGTCGAAATTTATGTTTCTCAAGCTGTCGAGTATGTGAGCGTTTTTCGTCTTTTGCTCAGATGTTAAATTAGAATTTTTAGCATTGTCGCTAGACAAAGCCCAACCTGGCCCAATTGTTATTCCATTTTCCCTGCCTACCTCTTCTTCAAACTGTATTCTCTGCGCTGAGTTAAGCATGTTAAAATTATCAGTAGTTATTTTAGAAAAGCCTGTTTGCATAGAGTAATCCATAGACAAGTTTTCCTTTTTCCCCTTTTTGGTGTTAACTACTATTACGCCATTGGATCCCCTGGAACCATACAAGGCAGTTGAAGTCGCATCTTTTAAAACATATACAGATTCTATATCTGAGGAGTTTAATCCGTAATATATCAACGGCTCCACAGGAACTCCGTCAATAACGAACAGTGGCTGAGTTGAGCCCGCAATAGTACCAATACCCCTCACCGTTATTCGGGCTGCAGAACCTGGTTGTCCAGAACCTGTTGTTGTATACATTCCGGCAACCCTTCCCTGCAAAATCTGATCTATTGTACTCATTGGAACTTGGTTGATCTTACTTCCCTCTACAACCCCAACTGAACCTGTATACTTCGATTTACTTTCGGCGGTATACCCGGTTATCACTACCTCATTAAGTTTAGCCTGGTCACTTTCCAGTTCCACATTCACAATGCTATAATTCGCTACAGCTTCAACTTCTTTTGTAACATAGCCAATGTACGTGAAAATCAAATTCACATCATCCATCGGCACGCTTAATTTAAAACGGCCTCGTCCATCACTTAAAGTACCTTTAGCCGTACCACTTATTCTAATGCTAACGCCGGGCAAGGCCAAGCCTCCGTCTTTGGCTGTAACAACACCTGAAATAATTCTTTCTTGGGAAAAGGAAGAGAACGCTAATCCTAAGAGAAAAAATAAACAAGTAAAAAATCTCATCATACTTTTCACTTAAATTGAGAACATAAAATGACTTGTTTATTCTTGAATTTCAAAATTTCACAGTTTTTTTTCTCAAAATAATAGTTAGAATAGATTTTTTTTATTACAGATTAAATAAAAGTGTAAAATATCTGCTTTACACGTAAATCTTCTTAAACAATGTACTATGTATTACATAGTACCAAATAAAACATATATCTTTGTATTGTCATGCTAGTAGAAAATACACAAACCCAAATGAGGAAGGGGATACTTGAATATTGTATCCTTTCAATAATTTCTAAAGGCGAAATCTATGCTTCAGATATCATTAATGAATTGAAGAAAGCTCAATTACTAGTGGTAGAAGGAACCCTGTACCCACTTCTTACCCGATTGAAAAACAATGGGTTACTTAGTTATAATTGGATAGAGTCGACCTCTGGCCCGCCAAGAAAGTATTATACTCTTACAGAAAGTGGCATCGAAGTACTCACTAAGCTGGATAAAACCTGGAGCGAGCTACTATTTGCAGTAAATACGTCTATCGACGGAAGAAAAATCAGTTAAACTTAAATCACCCTGATCATGAATAAGACAATCATTATAAACATTAACGGTATCGTTTTTCACATAGAAGAAGAAGCCTATGAGGTTCTAAGAAAATACATGACCGATATAAAAGCCCACTTCTCTTACTCAAAAGATAGCGATGAAATTGTAACAGATATTGAAAATCGCCTGGCAGAGATGTTTAACGAACGCCTTGCTAACCAAAACAAACAAGTAGTTGAAGTACAAGACGTTGTAGATGTCACTGCCCAAATGGGTACTGTTAATGACTTTGCCCGTGAGGATGAAGAAGATAATTTCAATCAGTCAGATAATCTCAAGATTGGAAAAAAACTCCATCGTGATATTGATGACAAAATTATTGCGGGTGTTTGCTCCGGCCTGGGGCATTATTTTGAAATCGAAATAAAATGGGTACGGGTACTATTCGTCTTTGCAGTCCTCTTATCAGGAACAGGACTTGTTGCCTATGCAATATTATGGTTGGTAATGCCAGAGGCAAGGACACGACAAGAGAAAATGGCTATGAAAGGAGAGGCTATTAATCTTCAGAACTTCAAACGCAGTTTCGACGAAGAAGTAAACGCAATTAACGCCTCATACAATTCTGGTAGTTATCAACGAACAAGCGACATAATCGGAGACGTTGTCCAGTCTATCACTAACCTCATTTCCAAAATATTAAGTTTTGTTGTAAAATTTATCGGAGGAGTAATCGTATTTGCCGGCTCAATGGCCTTAATAGCCTTAATAATTGGGCTTATCTTCGCCCTAGGCTTTTATAATAATCAGGAAATTAACTTCTTTCCATTAAGCGCAATAAACCAAGAGTATAAATCAGCCTTATACTTTAGTGCTTTTATTTTATTAATTATCCCCCTGGCTGCCCTTTTACTTTTTGCTATTCGGGTAATATTCAATAAAAACCTGATAAGCCGAACAGGTTCCTTCGCTATGCTTGTACTTTGGTTAACAGGCCTCGCGATGGGCGTATTCTACGGATCCAAAATTGCATCCGAATTTAAAGAAGATGCCCGGTTTGAACAAAAAGTAAGCCTTAGCCCGGCTGCAGTTTATCACCTAAAGCTTAATCCTAGCAAATTGTTAACTCACGAAGACAGCCTGCGGCTACACCTAAATACGGGCTATTTTAATGGTAATATTTTATAAGATTACGATGAAGACAAAAACAACGGCGTAAAAAAATTCCATTTAGAAATAGAAAGAGCAGATGATATTTCCACTCCACAACTTATTAAAAAGTTTAGCGCAAGAGGAGCAACTTTTGAAGACGCCTTGGAGAATGCTCAAAATATCGGCTACAATTTCACACAAGTAGATTCTAACATACTATTTGACAAGTATTTATACATCAAGAATAAGAAGCTATTCAGGGGGCAGGAGGTCAAATTAACTCTTAAGCTACCGATAAACACAAAACTTATTATTGATGATAACTTAAACTCCCATGTACACCACCGCAACCTTTGGGAATGCAAGCCCGAAGATTCTAAGCATAATTACACTGAATGGGTAGTGACCAATGATGGACTTAAGTGTTACTGCAGTCGAGGAAAATCCATAGAACTTAGTCGGTTGTATGATAATTATCCTGATACTTTTTGGAGGAGGAAGTGTCCTTACATCGGTTATCTTTTGAATCATTACTGTAATCTACAAATAGAGAGTATCTGTCGAAACTTTTATAACTGTTAATCGCAGGTTGGTCAATAAATAAGGCAGATGAGCCTGCGATAGCGATTAAAGAAAATAGTGCTTTTTTAAAATACATTCCACGTCAATTTTTGATAAGCCGGTTTTTAGCATTTGTAACGCATCCCAACTGCATAATTACAGCTGGGTTCCATTATAATTTTCATAGGGCAAACGGAGGGTCGCGTTGCTTACAAAGTTGCATCAAACAACTGCGTAAGTCAATTGGGAAAATAACCCTATATAAATAGGTGAAAAACGCAACAAGCTTACAGAAGGCCGTTGAAACAAGTAATTTGCAAATTTAAAATTAGGGTTAAATAACGCTTGGTACTGTGAAACACAGCGAGTAGATTAGCGAAAATTTTTTAAACCTTAAAAACAAAAATTATGAAAAAAGATCGTCCAGGCCAACCAATTCCTCCATCACTGTTTGATGCAATGAAAGAAGAATATAGGCAAAAAAGACTAGAGCTTATCAACAAGGAATTAGGCATTAATGATGCAACAAAAACCTGGTACTCGAAAAAAACAATTGATGCCATATTTAAAGCCGCAGGCGCTACACCGGAAAATGAAGACGAGTTCGGACTGGAAATTCATTATGGAGTAGTTCCAAAAGACAGGCAAGGCGTAGACATTCCAGATGATTATGTAGGCTTACACAATGTGATTTTAATTGCTACAAAAGGTGATTCATCAATTGCTGCCAAAGATGGCGAAGGCGAAGGTGATGATGACAGAGACCCTTACAACGCAGGAACTTTATGCCCGCCTAGTTGCTAAAACAAATTAAATGCTTGTAAAACTTTACCTTATTACAATATTAATCAGTTCGCTGATTTCGGTATACAACTTCAATAAATTAGAAAAGCATTTAAAAGCTTTTAGTATATTTTTACTTATTACGTTAGCTGTAGAATGCGTCGGATATTTTCTACTTAAAACCAATGTCTGGCTCTTTAATATTTTTACAGCTCTCGAATTTGTATTCTATTTATTGTTATTCAGGCATACATTAACAAGCATTTCACAAAAGAAGATTATAATTTTTTTTATAGCTTCAACCATATTGGCATCCCTGGGAAACATGTTATTTTTCCAGGGCTTGTTCAAATTCAATAATTATTCCTATTCTTACGGATGCATGTTGATATGTATATGTGTAATCATGTATCTGCTACAATTGCTTCACCATAGCAATCCCCAGCCGTTAACACATATCCCAATGTTTTGGATAAGTACGGGCTTATTAATCTTTTATGCTTGTAACTTCTTTTATATGGGCTTGCTGAATTATCTTATCAGTGTGAGTATGGAAATAGCTAAAGAATTGTTCATGATAATTTCAGTATTAAACATTGTCATGTACTCGTTATTTTCAGTAGGAATTATATGCTCAACAACCCGTCGGAGATAGTCCTGGTCGTTATTGGTGGTACACTGATAATGTTCCTTCTCGTCAGCACTATTGTTTTCTTCGTACTGTCGTACCAAAAAAGATACCTTAAGCACAAAAATGAATTAAAAGCCCTTGAACAGGCTTATAATCAGGAATTACTGAAATCCGAGCTGGAGATTAAGGAGCAGACCATGAATAACATAGCCTCCGAAATCCATGACCATATCGGCCAGCTACTTTCAGTAATTAAACTTAACCTTGCAATGAATCCAGCTCCTGGCCTTACCGAAACAAAAGAGCTGGTTACACAAGTAATCAAAGATGTTCGAGGGCTTGCTCATAGCATGCATTCAGACGGCATTTCAAATAAGCCCATTTTGCAGGTCATCGAAACCGAAATAAATCGATTAAAAAAACTGCCCCAATCTAAAGTTACTTTCTCATCCTTTGGAGAATCCTTTTCACTAGCCTCACAAACCGAAACATTTCTTTTTAGAATATTTCAGGAATGCATGAATAATATTTTGAAGCATGCTCATGCAAAAAATATTTCTGTTGAATTAAACTATAACATATCTTTATTAACGATTAAAATTACCGACGATGGGAACGGGTTTGTTGTTAACGAAGTTGAAGAAGGCTTAGGATTAAGGAGTATACGTTATCGGGCAAAACTTATAGGAGCTCAGCTTTCTATTGAAAGTTCTCCAGGCTCTGGTACTTGCACAACAATAAAAGTTAATACCGATAATCAACCAATTCATGGCAATTGATATAGCAATTGTAGATGACCACAACCTTTTTAGAAGCGGAATAAAAAGCCTCATCGAACATTTTAAGGAATACAATATCTTGTTCGAAGCCAGCAATGGCCAGGAATTTATAAATAAACTGTCCGAAAGCCCAAGCCCGTCTGTTTTGCTTTTGGACTTAAGCATGCCTGTTATGGATGGCGTAGCAACCGCCAGATGGCTTCATGAAAATGCCCCGGGGATAAAAACCATTATTCTTTCGATGGCAGAAGATGAGAAAACAGTCTTAACACTGCTAAAGTTTGGCATCAAAGGCTATCTTCTCAAAGACAGCGAGCCCGAAGATTTCAGGGCCGCATTAGAAACCGTAAGCTCAGGTAAGTACTATTACCCTCAATTCGTTACAGAACATATGATGAAGCAGTTGCAAAATAATTCATCCGAAACATCTGTTTCTAAAAAGCTAGAATTGAACCAGAGAGAAATAGAGTTTTTAAAGTTTATTGCAACTGAATTAACCTATAAAGAAATTGCCGATGAAATGTCTGTAAGTGTAAGGACGATAGACAATTACCGCGATAGTTTATTCGAAAAATTAAGTGTAAAAAGCAGGGTGGGATTGGCTTTATATGCTGTAAAAAATAATCTGACATAATTGTAATTTGCTAAATATTTTAGCAAATTTGTAAAATGCCATTTGAAGAGAATCGGGAATATTTTAAAGGACGGGGAGCGCAGGTAAATACTCACAATAGATTCCTCAAGAATAAGTACATAACAGAACACATAGAGGGGCTGGACGAAGAGATGCATGAAAATATTTCTAACCAGCTTTTCGAAGAACATGCAAAAAGCATTGTAAGTGTATCCAACAGTCCAGATCTACATTTTAATTATTCTATAAATCCATATCAGGGATGCGAGCACGGTTGCCTTTATTGCTACGCACGCAATTCTCATGAATATTATGGATTTAGCGCTGGCTTAGATTTTGAAAGAAAGATTGTAGTGAAGCGAAATGCGGCAGAACTACTAGAGAAGTTTTTCAATAAATCAAATTACAAGCCACAAACCATCATGCTTTCTGGTAATACAGATTGTTACCAGCCAATTGAAAGGAAACTGAAAATTACAAGGTCTTTACTTGAAGTATTCCTAAAATATAAACACCCGGTAAGTATCATCAGTAAAAATAACCTGGTTTTAAGGGATATAGATATACTTACCGAACTTGCACAATTAAACCTGGCGCATGTAACTATAACAATCAACTCTTTAAATGAAACGTTACGGCAGAAGATGGAACCACGCACAGTTACCGCAAGAAGCCGTTTAATGGTTATAAACAAATTGGCAAGCTCAAACATACCCGTCAATTTGATGATCGCTCCAATAGTTCCCGGCTTAAACAGCGACGAAATCCCTTCACTAATACAAGCAGCGGCCAATGAAGGTGCTGCCGGAGCTAGCTTTACTATTGTCAGATTAAATGGTGCAATTGCGGAAATATTTGCGGATTGGGTACATAAAGCCTACCCTGATAGAGCTGAAAAAGTCCTTCATATGATAGCCGATTGCCATGGCGGCACGTTAAATGACAGCAAATGGGGTAGCAGGATGCGTGGCGAAGGAAAGATTGCCGAAAGTATTCAGCAATTATTCAGGATATCTGTCAATAGGTTTTTAAAAGGGCGAAGTTTGCCTCCTCTAGATTTTAGCTTGTTCACGCCAAAGGGAGGAAAACAACTGAACTTATTTTAAAAAACTTAGTAACTAGTAACAAAAAAAGCGGCACTGATAAAGTACCGCTTCGTTTTCGTTTATTTGGATTTAGCTTTAAAATACTTCCTCTTTCACCTCGCCAGATAATGCTTCATCAACCAAGATACGTCCGCAATGCTCGCAAACGATAACTTTTTTGTGCTGGCGGATATCCATTTGGCGCTGAGGTGGAATTTGGTTAAAACAACCTGAACATGAATCACGCTGAATAGTTACTACAGCTAAACCGTTCTTCGCATTTTTACGCAAACGGGTATAAGCAGCAAGAAGGCGCTCTTCGATATTCTTTTGGGCTGCAAGAGCTCTCGCATTTAACTCGTCTTCTTCTTTCTGAGTTTCAGATGTAATTGTTTCCAATTCTGCTTTCTTAGCATCAAGATCTTTCATCCTGTCTTCTAAGTCAGCAATTGCTTTTTCGTAAACTTGGGTTTTATTATTGATTTCGAAACCATGTTCTTTGATTTTCTTCTCGCAAACCTGGATTTCTAAACCTTGAATTTCGATTTCTTTTGAAATGGCATCATACTCACGATTATTTTTCACCTCGTTAAGCTGAGCTTCGTACTTTTTAGTAGCAGCCTGAGCCTCTTTAATCATGTTTTTTCTATTAACAATAGAATCTTCAAGATCATCAAGCTCCGCTTTAATTTTTTGTATACGCGTTTCCAGGCCGGCAACTTCGTCCTCTAGATCAGCAACTTCCATAGGAAGTTCACCACGCACCTGCCTGATTTTATCAATTTTTGTATGAATGTTTTGAAGCTCGTATAAAGCTTTTAGCTTTTGTTCTACAGTTTGTTCCATTAAATTAAATAATTTATGGGGTTTGTATTTACATCTGTTAAATGGAGTGCAAAGTTAGCAAATTTTTTCTGAATAACATCAAACAACAGTTTCTGCGTAAATTGCTCACTTTCAAAATGTCCCACATCTGCAATTATAATTTTACTATCAGCATCAAAAAACTCATGATACTTATAGTCGGCGGTTACAAAAACATCTGCCCCGGCTGCTATTGCTTTTGATAATAAGAAACTACCTGCGCCTCCGCAAACTGCTACTTTTTTTACTTTTTTGCCTCGTAACGATGTGTGCCTAACTACTTTGGCATTAAGCTGCCCTTTAGCAAATCTCAGGAAATCAATCTCTTCCATTTCCTTTTCGAGCTCGCCGATCATTCCTGCTCCAACCTCTTTAAAGCTGTTAGTTAAAGGATACAAATCATAAGCTACTTCCTCATATGGATGTGCCCGAAGCAGAGACTGAACAATTTTTCCCTCCAAAGGTGCCGGATAAATAGTTTCAATCTTTACTTCACTTTCTTTATGCTGAAGACCAACTTCACCCACAAAAGCATTTGAGCCTTCCCCAGCTTTAAATGTACCAAAGCCTTCTGTATTATAACTGCATTCAGAGTAATTTCCGATCTCGCCTGCACCGGCCTCAAATAGCGCTTTTCGAACACCATCAGCATGACTTAAGGGACAAAAGGTTACAAGCTTTTTCAAAATACCTCCCTTATGCGATAAGATGGTAGCGTTTTTAACTCCAAGTTTCTTACATAATATGGAATTTACGCCACTTAAAACGTGGTCGAAATTTGTATGGATGGCATATATGGCAATATCATTTTTAATAGCCTTCATTATAACTCGTTCCACATATGTTTTTTGGTTAAACTTCTTTAGCCCTTTAAATACAATAGGGTGATGCGAAATAATCAAATTGCAACCCTTAGTTATCGCTTCGTCAACTACCGGCTCTATGCAATCCAATGATATCAGTGCAGAAGTTATTTCCATATCTGGCTGGCCAACAATTAAGCCTGAGTTATCGTAATCTTCCTGATAAGGCAATGGAGCTAGATACTCCAGAAATGCAATAATTTCACTTAACTTCATATAGCTTCACTATTTATTCCGGCTATTCTTTCTCCTCCAGATCGCCTGTTTCGTCCTTTTCAAGAATATTTTTGTACCAGATAATCTTCATCCAATATTGTACAAAAAAGAAAATCTGGCTAAATCCTACTACAGCTACGAGTACTGTAAGACTTGAAGGTATTGGGAATAAAACAACCGCCAAAGATGCTAATGAAAGGATGGCGAAAGCTAAACCTGAAGAAAAAGCAGGACGCTCTTCCTCCTCGAAATCTCTGCTTTTTAATTCCTCGGCAATTGATTTAGACATTCCGAAAACCACAATAAAATTAACTATATAGTTTATTACCGGTACAATCAGCAACCATATTATAGCAGGTTGTATTGTTTTATTTTCGGAACGAATAAATGAAAGCGTTTTGATAAGGCTTCTGCAAAATAATATGGTTATTACAATGTTTACAATAGCTGCGATTCCTAGTGGCAACAAATCTTGCGGGTTTAATGGCATGTGCATATCTCCGCAAAAGTACTATTAGTTAAACCACCTGAACAAACGGATTATGATATTAATTACAAGGCTTATGATTATCATAGTGGTGATCGGAAAATAAAACCTGAAATTGCCCTTTTCGATCTTTATGTCGCCAGGCAAATTTCCTAACCAATGTAACTTATCATTAAAAAAATAGATGAGCAATCCTACACCAATTAGAACTATTCCAATTAAAATAATCCATTTTCCTGTTTCACTGCTCATTATTTAAATTTAAAAACGAACCATTTGAGAACACTCGGCAGCCACTTTCTGATTGAACTCAAAAGTGAGGCTCTTATGATTGATCGTATCTACAATTGTCCCGATAAAACATAATCCAAAAGTAAGCAGATACAAGATACCCATACCTATTTGTCCTAATATAAAACGTTGAACTCCAGCAACTATCACAAAACCTAAAAGAGTAAAAAGTAATATATCAGAAGGATTCTGTCTTTTACTTCCATAAAATGTTACAAACTGCCTTGCCTGTTCAGGTGTCATACCGTCCATAACTCTTTGTAAATAAGTAAATTCTTCCGGGGTGATTCCTTTTAAATTATACAATAGATCATTAAAAGCCATAAGATTGATCAGTGTTTTTTAGAAAGGTAGGAAACATTTTTTCCTAAAACAAAAATCCTGTGAAATAATATTAGAAGGGCAGGCATTCCAAACCAATGGTAGCGAAGGGATTGAACGATGTTACCTCGAAAAACACAGGCAATGGAGCGGCCCAAACCGCACCCTGGGCACCAATCGAAGCCCATACTAGCTAATGGACAAAGTGAAAAATGATTTTCTTCAGGTTGTAGAAACACCAGGATTAATAATGCTAGTATCCAAATGGTTAATTCGAAATGAGGTATTGGCTTCAATTATAAATTATGCTGTTTATTCATTAAAAGTAATGAAACCACAAGTGTAGACAAAATGCCAATTACGCCAGCGGCCCCCACTCGTGCCATATAATCAGTTTTAAGGTCTGTTGCGACATATGATATGTAAGTGGCGGCAAAAAAGTAGGCGATTATCCCTCCAACTATCATAATTTTAAATCCTTCGAAAATACCTTCAAAAAATTCCATTTTTCCTCCATTTTGGTAATTTCTAAAATGACGGATACCTAAGAACAAGCCGGTTAAAGGAATAATACCTGAAAGATACTCAAGCCATGAAAACCTATCGGAAGTCGGATAACCGCTTTCATAAACTCCGGCAAAGTGTAAAACTCCTATCCATATACCGCTTGCTATGCCGATAAAAGCACCATATTTAAATGCGTTTTTCATCTCAATAAAATTTAGTTTAAAGTTGGGTTGATACTGATTTTAACAGTTAGCAGGTATATTTTGTTGCTGTGGGGTTATCTTAAAATTTAACAAATTGAATATGTAGCAATTTTATTTAAGATGTCAATAGAATGAAACACTGCAACGTAGTGAAAAATTGTCCGGGCGAAATGAAAAAACAAAAGCGAATGATAGTATATTCATAATAGCTTAACACTTGAATGTATATTTGCGATAGATTTTAGCATAGTGAACGTACGCGATATTTTAGATTTATATAAAAACGATCCACGGGTTGAAAAACTGGCTTCTGCTTTAAACAAAGGCAAAAGTCCACGGGTACACCTCAAAGGCTTAATTGGCTCTAGCGACGCTATGATTGCTACCGCCATGTATTTTTTACAGCACGGCAATATGGTATTTGTTCTGCCTGACCGCGAAGAAGCTGCCTATTTCCAGAGTGATTTAGAGAACCTTCTTGATAAAGAAATTCTTTTATTCCCATCTTCATATAGAAAACCTTTTGAATTTACCCAACCCGATGCTGGAAATGTATTACAGCGTGCTGAAGTTTTAAATGAGCTGATACACTCAACGGAGTTTGGAAAATTAATTGTTACTTACCCGGAAGCAATGGCAGAAAGGGTTATAAACAGAGACTCGCTCGAAAAAAACACCCTTGAAATAGCTACAGGAAATAAACTAAGCATCGAATTTATCAACGAATTTTTAATTGAATACGATTTTGACAGAGTTGATTTTGTGTACGAACCCGGGCAATTTTCAATCAGGGGTGGAATCGTAGATATTTTTTCTTTTTCGCACGATTTACCCTATCGTATTGAGTTCTTCGGCGATTTTATTGAAAGTATCCGCACGTTCCACGTGGAAGAGCAGCTTTCAATAGAGGCAGTAAAAAGCATTACTATAGTGCCCAATGTGCAGTCCAAATTTCTAACTGAACATAATATTACCCTGCTTGAATATATCGATAGCGGAACTTCAGTCTGGTTTAAGGATGTTCAGTTTACCTTGGATATTCTAAAAGATGGTTACAAAAAGGCAGCAGAATTATGGAAGGCTTTGCCTCTATCCGATAAAAATCAGAATCCTGAATGGATCGACCCAAAATTCAATTTCACAGATGAAAAGCTTTTAGCAGACCAACTCAAAGATTTTTCAATTGCTGAATTTGGAAAGCAATTTTTTTATCAGCCAACAGAGGTAATTAATTTCGAAATTAAACCACAACCTTCGTTTAATAAATACTTTAACCTACTGATTCATAACATTAAACAAAACGAATCTGATAGAATAAACAACTTCATTTTTACAGACTCTGTTAAGCAATCCGAGCGTTTATATAGCATCTTCGAAGACATTGATAAATCGGTAAAATTTACTCCTATCAATTTATCACTGCGTGAAGGTTTTGTAGATCATGAGCAAAAAATAGCTTGTTATACTGACCATCAAATTTTTGACCGCTATTATAAATATAAACTTAAGAAGGGATACGCCCGTTCACAAGCCATTACTCTTAAAGAACTTAGAGAGTTAAAATCTGGAGATTATATTACTCACATCGACCACGGAATTGGCAAATATGCTGGTTTGGAGAAGGTTGAGGTGAATGGCAAAACACAGGAAATGATCCGCCTGATTTATGCTGACAACGACTTATTGTATGTCAATATCAATTCTTTAAACCGAATTTCCAAGTATTCAGGAAAAGAAGGTACAGTTCCAAAAATGAATAAACTTGGTACTGATGCCTGGGATAAGCTAAAAAAAACAACTAAAAAAAAAGTTAAAGACATAGCTCGCGACCTTATTAAGCTTTATGCTATTCGCAAGGCTCAAACGGGAAATGCTTTTACCCCAGATACCTATTTACAAACCGAACTTGAGGCTTCATTCATTTACGAGGACACTCCAGACCAAGAAAAAGCAACTGCCGATGTAAAAAAAGATATGGAATCGCCTCATCCAATGGATAGGCTGGTTTGCGGTGATGTAGGTTTTGGCAAAACCGAAATTGCTGTTAGGGCTGCATTTAAGGCTGTAGCAGACAGTAAACAGGTTGCCATTTTAGTACCAACAACTATTTTAGCACTTCAGCATTACAAAACCTTTACATCAAGGCTTAAAGACTTTCCCTGTAATATCGATTATATCAATCGTTTTAAGTCCAGCAAACAGATTAAAGATACTTTACAAAAATTGTCTGAAGGTAAAGTTGATATTATCATTGGTACGCATAGGATTGTAAGCAAGGATGTAAAATTCAAAGATTTAGGTTTGCTTATAATTGACGAAGAGCAAAAGTTTGGAGTTAGCGTAAAAGAAAAGCTGAAACAATTTAGGGCTAATGTTGATACGCTTACTCTAACGGCGACACCGATTCCCAGAACTCTGCATTTCTCGTTGATGGGAGCTAGAGACTTATCAATCATTTCGACACCTCCACCTAACCGCCAACCGGTTGTTACTGAACTACATGTATTTAACGAAAAACTTATTAAAGAAGCTGTAGAATTCGAAATTGGCAGAAACGGACAGATCTTTTTTATCCATAATCGCGTTCAGGATCTTGCACAGCTTGGTGGATTGATCAAAAAATTGGTTCCTAAAGCGCGGATAGGCATTGCACACGGGCAGCTTGAAGGTGACGACCTCGAAGATGTAATGCTTAAATTTATCAATGCCGATTACGATGTTTTGGTAGCCACTACTATTATCGAGGCGGGCTTAGACATTCCAAATGCCAATACCATACTGATTAACCATGCGCATATGTTTGGCTTGAGTGATCTGCACCAAATGCGTGGAAGGGTAGGGCGTTCAAATAAAAAGGCTTTCTGTTATTTACTAAGTCCCCCACTGTCCACTTTAACCCCCGAAGCTAGGAAGCGTTTAAGTGCCATCGAAGAATTCTCTGACCTGGGTAGTGGCTTTAATGTTGCGATGAGAGATTTGGATATTCGTGGTAGCGGAAACCTTTTAGGTGCAGAACAAAGTGGTTTTATTGCAGAAATCGGCTTCGAAATGTACCATAAAATTCTGGATGAAGCTATTCAGGAACTTAAAGATGATGAATTTAAGGATCTGTTTAAGGACGAGAAACCGCGGCCGTTTATATCATTTACCCAAATTGATACCGACCTGGAAGTTCTTATTCCGGATAGTTATGTTACCAATATTACAGAACGATATAACCTTTATACCGAAATTTCTAAACTAGAAAACGAAACCCAATTAGAGGCTTTTGCCAACCAGCTAATTGACCGTTTCGGGCCTATGCCGAGGCAAGTCCGGGAATTGCTGAATACATTAAAACTTCAATGGCTTGGAAAGACTATCGGCTTTGAAAAGATCACCTTAAAAAAGAATTCCTTAAAAGGCTACTTCGTGTCCGACCAGCAGTCTTCTTATTTTGAAACTGAAGCCTTTGGCAAAGTCCTGAGTTTCGTTAAAGAAAATATGCGTCGATGCAATCTAAAAGAGGTAAAATCCACTTTGAGAATTGCCTTTGAGGACATTAAAAGCCTTGATGAAGCAATTGGAATATTAGAAGAAATTGCAGGAGTGGAAGCTTGATAAATACCCGTATTGACTATATTAACGTTTTTTGTATTTTTGTTTTATGTTTATTGGTAGACAAATACAAGAAGCAATCACAGCCAGAATCGGTCAAAACAAGGTTATTTTACTTTTTGGAACCCGTCGCGTTGGTAAAACTTTCCTCATCAAACAATTATGTTCAAGCCCTTCTAAAAAACAGAAGCATTGCTAATTACAAACGTATAATTGGAGAAAATAAGCTTTTAGTTATTGATGAAGCACAGGCAATTCCAGAAATAGGAAAAGTCCTTAAACTCATGATTGACGAGATTGATGGGCTAACCATCATTGCTACAGGTTCCTCGGCATTTGATTTAAGTAATCAAACCGGTGAGCCATTAACAGGCAGAAGCTATACTTATTTTTTATATCCCATAGCGCAGGTAGAATTATCACGGCAGGAAAACATAGTACAAACACGCCAAAATCTCGAAGAAAGGTTAATTTTCGGCTCATACCCAGAAGTATTGAATCTTATCACTTTAGCTGAAAAAGCTGAATATTTAAAAGATTTGGTAAACTCTTATCTTTTAAAAGACATTCTTGTATTTGAAAAAATTCAAAATAGCAGTAAAATTTTTGACCTGTTAAAACTGATTGCTTTCCAGGCTGGCTCCGAAGTCTCATACGATGAACTAAGCCGGCAATTAGGAATGAGTAAAAATACAGTGGAACGTTATTTAGACCTGCTATCCAAAGTCCAAATTCTAATAAAGTTAGGTGGTTATAGTTCTAACTTGAGAAAAGAAATAACTAAATCATCTAAATGGTATTTTTATGATAACGGTATTCGTAATGCTATAATAAATGACTTCAGGCTCCCTGCCAACCGTAACGATATGGGTTTCTTATGGGAAAGTTATTGCATTTATGAACGAATAAAACGCAATTCTTATCTAAAGAAAGATGCAAACTATTACTTCTGGAGAACTTACGACCAACAAGAAATTGACTTCATAGAAGAAGAGTCCGGCAAAATATCAGCAGCTGATATGAAGTGGGGTGAAAAAATTAAGAAAATCCCAGCTTATTTTGCCAAGAATTATCCAAATGCTGAATTCTTAACAATCAACAGAGATACCTATTTGGACTGGATTCTGTAGAGAATACTTATAATGGACATTACAATAAAAAAATTAAGATAAAGAGTACCATTAGCGGAACTACTTTTCCTAATTAAAGAAGTACAACCACTTTTTACTGCCCCATTTGGAAGGTAATTGGCAAGGCCATACTTACTCTAACTGGGCTACCTTTTAAAACTCCTGGTTTCCATTTAGGCGAATTTCGCAATAATCTTGCGGCTTCCTCATCGCAGCCGCCACCAATGCCCTGCCGAACTTTAACTTCGCTTACAGAACCGTCTTTCTCTACCACAAAGTTTACGTACACCTTTCCCTGGATATTGTTCTGACGAGCTGCCAAAGGATATTTAATATTACCAGAGACATATTTTATTAATTCGCGCTGGCCACCAACAAATTCCGGCTGAACATCAACTGCCGAAACTTCATAAATTTTATTTTCCGGGGACGGGCTTTCCAGCGGAGAATTTTCCGCAGGCACTGAGCCAGCAGGTTCCAAAGTAGTCGTATCAGGCTCAACTGTGTTGATTACTTCGTCCCGGGCATCGATATCACGTAATGAGACTATTTTACCGTCGGGTCCGATAATCATCTCGTAACGTATACTTCCAGAATATTGTTGACGCGAAGAAGGACGAAAATAACTCTCCTTAGCCCAATAGGTGGCTGTAATACGGCCTCCCTGACGTTCAAAATCAAGAGAGGATACTATCCATACACGCCTTAAATTCTCGGTATCTTCACGGCGTTTCCAGTATATTTCCTTTAAACGGCTATGGGTAAGATTGTGAAAATTGAAAAACGTCTCTGTTATGTTAGCAAAATAGCTTGGAGGATCGAAATAGCCGCGGCTTTGGTCGTAATAGAATGCTTCGATAAATTTTACAAGCGATGTCCGAACTTCATCATCAGACATAGAAGCTGTTTCATCTAAAAGCGATGAATTTTTAGTAGCGCTGTCATCAACCACCTTATCCGGTACTTGTTCCGCCTTTTTAAAGAATTTCCAGGGCTCATCTACAAAAAAGGTTAAATACCCCATTACAAGGATAATTATCCCCAAAACGGCACCCATATATAATAATGACCTGTCTCTTTGAATTAACGATTTATCTTCGTTCTCATCTTCAGGCCTGTAAGAATTATTCTCCATTATTGATCTATCAAAAAGATAAGGTGAAATATAAATATACAAAAACAAGAGGCGCAGCAAACAGCAACCCGTCGAAGCGGTCTAATAAGCCGCCATGTCCAGGTAATAAAGAACCAGAATCTTTTTTACCTACACTACGTTTCAACATCGATTCGCACAAGTCGCCAAAAGTACCTCCAATCACAATAAGAATAGACATTACTGCCCAGTTTATGGCAGAAAGTTCCACGAATTGAGTACTCAAAATAAAGGCTACTAACAAGCTGGTAAACATCCCTCCCAAAAATCCTTCCCAGGATTTTTTTGGCGAATGGCGCTCAAAAAGCTTGGTTTTACCCCATTTAACGCCAAAGAGATAAGCTCCTGTATCGCTTGCCCAAAGCAAAAGCATAATTCCAAGGGGAATATGGAAATTATATTCTCCTCCTAAAAAAGCCGATGCTGTAAAAAAAGCAAATGGCATTATCAGGTACGAAACACCAAAATACGTATAAGCCAGATTATGAAAAGGCTTTTCAGCCTTTAAATAAAGCTCGGCAATGCAGATTAACACAGCAATCGGCGCTGCAAGAAAAATGTAATGCAAACCCCGTCCCGTAAGCAAATAAATCAAAACCGGAACAAATGTATTTAGTGCCAAAACCATTCCCAAAAAACGCTGGGGTTTAACTACATCAGATTTAACAAGCCTGTAAAACTCATCAACACAAAGAAAACTTAACACCAGGAAGAACACTGCAAAGGGATACGCACCCGTAAGCACCGATGCCAGCATCACCAATACAAAGAAAAAACCTGTTATTGCCCTTGTTTTCATATTTCGTTTCGTATAATTATTTCTAAAGCTTTATTAAAATCTCGTTTGTGAATATGCACTTCCACCTCGCCAATTTTGTATGGGAAGCCCTGTTTATCAAATAAAACTGCTTCAATATGGTGTTGTACCAGTACCTGGCGCACTATCTCCGATTTATAAAAATCATCCGACGTATAGATCTTTACCCAATCCTCACTCATCTAAAACTGCATTCATCTTTGATAGCCTGTAGTATATTGCCATCAAAATTGCCGTAAATACTAAACTCAATAAAACCAGATACAATGGGAAATCCGACTCCTTGTTAATCATCTCAATAGACTCGCCTCGTTGTTGTGCCATAAAAGCTGCTACCACAGCAGTGCCGTTATTGATAAAATGCGCAATCATAGGCACAAAAAGGTTACCACTCCAATAAAAAAGGTAGCCAAACAAAGCACCTAACAGCATTCGTGGAACAAAGCCATAAAACTGCACATGTATAGCACTGAAAATTATGGCGGCGATCCAGATACCAAAATGATGACTTTTAGTCCATTGAATAAACACCCTTTGTACGCACCCTCTGAACAACAGCTCTTCGCCGATACCTGGAATAATTGCTATAATAAAAAGATTAATTGCAAGGTCTGTAGGGGATTTCATAATCAGAAACTGCTTGGTTAAAATTTCCAGCTCCATTTCTTTATCTCTCATCCATTCTTCAACCGCTTTTAAAAAAGAAGGCAACTTCATCAGCTGGTTCATCTTAATTGTCCACTCAATGCACGGAGTAAAAGCATATAAAATAATAACAGCCAGGGCAACCAGACGCAAATCAATTTTAGTGTTCAGTTTTAAGTATTCAAAAGGCTTATTGCTCTCTTGGCGGGAGAAGAAAATAGCTGGAAAAATAAAGGTTCCTATAGAAGAAAAAAGCTGTATAATCTTTAAAGCTCCAATTTCAAAAGCGCCTGATTGCAACCCGTTTAATACCGAAAATCCATATACCAGACAACATGAAAGCACCCCTAAAACAGTAAATAGCAACGTACCCAGCAAAGCCAGAAACAATAGATTAATCAAAGACATGAAAGGTTGACGGGGCTCTGACCTGTATTCAGGCATCATCGGGTAATTATTTGTACTTTTGCAATTAATTAAATCAGGCAAAGATAGTAGTTTAAGCATAGCTGATGTCGGTAAAAATTGGAAATATAGATTTAGGTGAGTTCCCGCTGTTGCTGGCTCCAATGGAAGATGTAAGCGACCCTCCGTTTAGGTACGTGTGTAAACAAAACGGGGTAGATATGATGTATACGGAATTCATTTCTTCTGAAGGACTAATTCGCGATGCAGCAAAGAGCTTACAGAAACTGGATATTTTTGAATATGAACGGCCTATAGGTATACAAATATTTGGTAGCCTGATAGAATCAATGAAAGAAGCCACCGAAATAGCTACCAAAGCCAGTCCGGATCTAATCGACATTAATTATGGTTGCCCGGTAAAAAATGTAGCTTGCCGTGGAGCTGGAGCGAGTTTACTACAGGATATTGATAAAATGGTTAAAATGACCAAAGCTGTAGTCGATTCTACACATCTTCCTGTTACAGTTAAAACCCGTTTAGGCTGGGATGATAATACTAAAAACGTTTACGAAGTTGCTGAGCGTTTACAAGACGTTGGTATCAAAGCATTAACTATACATGGACGTACTCGCTCTCAAATGTATAAAGGGCACGCCGACTGGACATTAATCCGAGAAATTAAGAGAAACCCAAGAATTCAAATACCAATCTTTGGAAATGGCGACGTCGACTCGGTAGACAAAGCGGCCAACTGGAGGCTTGAGTATGAGATAGATGGCATCATGATCGGGAGGGCGGCCATTGGCTATCCATGGATCTTCAGAGAAATAAAGCACTTCTTTAAAACTGGCGAGCTTTTAGCTGGGCCAACTTTAGCAGAAAGAGTTGAGGTGTGCCGCACCCATCTTGAGAAATCAATTGCCTGGAAAGGACAAAAAACAGGCATTTTTGAAATGAGAAGGCACTATTCAAACTACTTCAAGGGCATACCAAACTTCAAAGAATACCGCATGAAGCTTGTTTCGCTTGAGAGCCTTGAAGAAATAACGGAAGTATTGAACGAGATAAAAAATAAATTTGAAATCGAGATGGCTTGATTTTTGAATTTATAAGTATACTATATTCTAATTAAGAAATGCTATGGTAACACATATTACTGAAGGCGTAAAAATATCGGTAGAAACAATCTACCAGCCAGAATATTCCAATCCGGCAAACGACCATTATATGTTTGCCTACAAAATATGTATAGAAAACCTGACAGATTATAGTGTTCAACTAATGAGACGTCATTGGTATATATTCGATTCAAACGGCACACACAGAGAAGTTGAAGGCGAAGGAGTGGTTGGCCAGCAACCCATAATTGATCCAGGCACCTTCCATGAGTATGTTTCAGGTTGTAACCTGAAAACCGATATGGGTAGCATGAAAGGAAATTATGAAATGAAGCGCTTGGTCGACGACGAGGAATTTGACGTTAAAATTCCAGAGTTTTTTATGGTAGCTCCTTATAAGCTTAACTAAAAATATTTTTCAATTTACGCCTAATAAAAAAGCTCTCTGTTTTTCATTATTCACAGAGAGCTTTTATTTTTTCAAAACATCTGAAGCATTAGTCTCTTCTTCCTCCAAACAGCATCATTGCTAAATAAAGCAATTGAGCTACAGAACCTAGAGCTGCCACAACATAGGTCATTGCCGCCCACCATAAGGCGTCTTTAGCTTTAGTATGTTCAACACTGGTTTGCATTATTCCCTTATTGGTTTGCAACCAGGCTAATGCCCTATTACTAGCATCAAACTCAACCGGTAGTGTGACTACGCTAAATAGCGTGACTACAATCATAGCACCAAAAGCAATCAGTAATAAAGTAGGTCCCACTCCAGATGCAAAGAGAATAAATCCTAACATAAATACCCACTGCAACAAGTTAGAAGCAACATTTACAACAGGTACCATCGCCGAGCGAAATTGTAACCATGAGTAAGCTTTAGCATGTTGAACCGCATGTCCGCACTCATGGGCAGCAACTGCAGCAGCTGCAATGCTTCTACCGTGATAAACTTCAGGGCTGAGGTTTACCGTGCGGTCAGCAGGGTTATAGTGATCTGACAAAGAGCCATCAACAGAGCGAATCTGAACATCGTAAATACCATTTTCATTGAGCATCTTTTCTGCCACATCACGTCCAGTTAAACCTGATGATAAAGGGGTTTCAGAATACTTGGTAAACTTACTTTTAAATCGCGCCTGCACAATAAAACTTATTAGTGCAATAGCTATGAATAATATCCATCCCATATCTTTTTAGTATTTAAGTAAAGGTGATCAAAAAGTATTCCTTGTACATCACCTAGCTTAATTTAAGTTATAAACGAAATATTAGCAGTAATTGATATTAAGAAGCTGACATTTATGCAGTACGGTAAACGCTAACATTTTTACTCGATAAGGACTTTAAACCGTCAAATTTTATACTTTTGATAAAAATATTAGCAATGGAATTCATTCTGGCACCTATTATTATAGCCTTAACATTAGCAATTGTAATCATCCTTTTAAATAAAAAAAATACTCCAAATGCTGAGCTTACACAATTACGGATTCAATTTCAGGATTCTGCTATTGCACTTGCAAAGGCTGAGGAGCGTTGTCTGCTATTAAAAGAAGAAAAGGATAAGTTATATATAGAACTTCAGCAAGAGCGTCAGAAGCTTGCGGATATTAACCAATCTTATGAAAGCACCAGGACATATTATATTGCCCAACAAGAAAAAATAGTAGAACAAAAAGCCGAGATTGAAAAACTTCAACAAAAATTTACGAAGGATTTTGAGCTAATAGCCGGAAAAATCCTGGAAGAAAAGACTCAACGTTTCACTGAAACAAATAAAACAAACCTCGATCAGCTGCTGAATCCATTGAAAGAAAATATCAAAGCATTTGAAGAAAAGGTTGAAAAGGTTTACAAATCTGAATCTGACGAGCGTAACGTGCTTAAAGGCGAAATATCAAAGCTGATGGAATTGAACCGTCAAATAAGCCAGGAAGCACACAATCTAACGAAAGCGCTAAAGGCAGACACTAAGAAACAAGGCAACTGGGGTGAAATTGTCTTAGACAGGATCTTAGAGGCCTCTGGCTTAATAAAAGGAGAAAGCTATAGCAAGCAAACCGGATTCACTGACGAAAACGGAAATCGCCTGTTGCCAGACGTTATTATAAACCTTCCAGAAAACAAACATCTGATAATTGATTCAAAAGTATCTCTCTTGGCTTACGAACGTTTGGTTAATTGTGAAGATGATAGCCTAAAATCCCAGCATCTAAGCGATCATATCTTATCAATAAAGAATCATATTAAAAACCTATGCAGCAAAAACTATTGCGATTTATATGGAATTAACTCGCCAGATTTCGTGTTGCTATTTATCCCTATTGAATCGTCTTTCGCAATTGCGGTTCAACATGACATAGATCTCTTTGAATTCGCGTGGAACAAGCGTGTGGTTATTGTAACTCCTTCTACTTTGTTAGCAACTTTAAAAACTACCGCCTCAATCTGGAAACAAGAGCAACAAACCCGGAATGCCATTGATATCGCGGTCAAAGCTGGTGCTCTCTACGATAAGTTCGTTGGTTTTATCAACGATTTAAAAAAGCTAGGAGAGAACCTTGACAGAGCCAGAGAATCGTATTCAGACGCCTTCGGAAAGCTATCTACAGGTAGCGGAAATCTAATAGGGCGCGTAGAAAATCTTAAAAAACTAGGAGCAAAAACAAGTAAACAAATTGAAGAAAAATTTTTGATAGACGACTAGCTGTCTATAACGCAGCCAGGGTTGTTAAAGCTGGCTGCGCCTATATTTCCATGGCTGCACTTACTTAAAAGAATTCCAACCTTGTGCCTTCAACGGATGCACATTTCCTGACTTTGAAATAATGTTCATCCCAGCAGCCTTCTCAGTGATATGGCCAATAACACTTATAAACGCGCTATTTTTGATTTTGTCGTAATCGGCTTGCTTAATCGTAAAAAGAAGCTCATAATCTTCCCCACCACTTAAGGCACATACTGTTGGGTCCAGATTAAATTCCCTGGCAGTCTCATACGTCATAGGGTCGAGAGGTATTTTTTCCTCGTACAAGTTACAGCCTTTTTCAGATTGAGTGCAGATATGCATAATTTCCGATGAAAGTCCATCTGAAATATCAATCATTGAAGTTGGCTTTACATCAAAATCTTTTAAAATTTCAATTATATCTTTTCTGGCATCAGGTTTTAACTGGCGTTCGATGATGTAATCTTTTCCCTCCAAATCCGGCTGAATATTGGGATTTTCAAGGAAAATCAGCTTCTCACGTTCCAGTAATTGCAAACCCATGTAAGCGCCGCCTAAATCTCCCGATACGCAAATTAAGTCGCCCTCCTCCGCTGTATTCCTGTAAGTAATGTCCTTCTCAGCGGCATAGCCGATACTGGTAATGCTGATCACTAAGCCCTGCTTAGATGCCGAAGTGTCTCCCCCTACGATATCCACGTTGTACTTTTCGCAGGCCAGCATCATTCCCTCATACAGTTCCTCTACTGCCTCAATCGGAAATTTGCTCGACAAGCCCAAAGATACCGTCACCTGAGTAGCCATACCGTTCATCGCATAAATGTCACTCAGATTCACTTGTATGGCTTTGTAGCCCAAATGTTTTAGGGGAGTATAAGCCAGGTCAAAATGAATACCCTCAAGTAACAGATCAGTAGAAATTAATGCTTTTTTGTTGCCAAAATCAAGTACGGCTGCATCGTCACCCGCTCCTTTAACCGTGGAACTTTGGCTTAATTTAATATTCTTGGTTAAGTAGTCAATTAAGCCAAACTCACCTAAATTACTTATATCTGTTCGTTCTTTATTTTCAAACATGTTAATAACTACTAAGGATAAAATCGATCAAATTCCTAACCTTAAAATCTAAATATCAATATGTTAATCATCATTAAGCATAAATCTTCAAAATAGGTATTTTGTGTTATTAACACAGTTATCCACACCAAAAAGACCATTCCAATTGTATAAACTATAGCTCTAGTCTATACACAGAACTGCTCGTGCTGATTACAGTCCCAATTTTGCTGAAATCTCAAGCATCCTCTCAATTGGTAGCCTGGCCTTCTCGACAACATGCATTGGAACATCAACTTCTGGAAGTCCATTTTTCAAGCATAAGTACAACTTTTCTAGTGTGTTACGCTTCATATGCGGACAGTCGTTACATGCACAAGCATTGTTTGGCGGCGCCGGAATAAATACCTTACCCGGATTGGCCTTCTCCATTTGGTGAATAATTCCACTTTCAGTAGCCACTATAAATTCCTTTGCATCACTGTTTATCGAATATTTCAATAAACCAGTCGTGGAACCTATATAGTCGGCCATGCTTAAAATCACGTCCTCACATTCCGGGTGCGCGATAAACTTCGCTTCTGGGTGCCTCTCTTTCAGCTTGTTAATTCGCTGAATTGAAAAAATCTCATGCACCATACAGGCTCCGTTCCACAAAACCAGGTCTCTTCCAGTTTTCTTTGCCACATAAGCACCAAGATTTTTGTCGGGCCCAAAAATTATCTTCTGGTCCTTTGGCAAGCTGTTAACTATTTGTACAGCATTTGCAGAAGTACAAACAATATCACTCAAAGCCTTCAATTCTGCCGAGCAATTTACATATGTAATTACCAGGTGATCAGGGTACTTCTCCTTAAACTTCGCAAACAAATGCGGCGGACAACTATCTGATAATGAACACCCTGCTTTCAAATCTGGCAATAACACCTTTTTTTCCGGCGACAGAATTTTAGCCGTTTCTGCCATAAAATGCACACCGGCAAAAACAATAACATCGGCATTTGTCTCAGCAGCCTTTTGGGATAACCCCAGGCTATCGCCAATGTAATCCGCAATATCCTGTATATCCGGCTCCTGATAATAGTGAGCCAAAACCACAGCATTCTTTTCCTTTTTTAATTTCTCGATTTCATCGAATAAATCAAGAGTAGGATCAATGGGTTCGTCAACAAAACCCTTCACATTTATTTCTTCAAAAGTATCCATTTCTAACACTTCAATAAAATACAAATATCTATTTAAAATATCTTCTTATGGTTTATTAGGGTGTTAGTAATGTTAAAAAGACGTGAAACTAAAATTTGATTTACTTTGTTTTCACTACTTATCAACATTTTATTAACAACCTTGATAAGGTAATGTATTGAGAATTAAGTTTCTGAATTTTCATAATTTTTCTGTGTTGAGTTTTCCTGTGAATTCTTTGCTTTGGGGAAAACGTTAATAAGTGAGGCTAATTATGCTTAAAACTTTCTCAAAATTGGCTGGTTTTTTGCGTTTTTAACAATCAAAATATTGTTATTGAAAAATATTGAACCAGTTTTTATACAAAATTAACATCTTTACAAGGTTTATCCACATTATGTGAAGAAGATTACATTTTACTAATTTATTTCTAATGAAGAATGTTGATTTCTTGGTTGTAGGTTCGGGCATCGCTGGATTAAGCTTTGCACTTAAAGCAGCCAAACATGGTAAGGTCCTGATAGTTACAAAGGCAAATGAAGATGAGTCTAACACTAAGTACGCCCAAGGGGGAGTGGCTGTAGTTGTGGATAAGTCTGATTCTTTCGACAAACACATAGAAGACACCTTAATTGCAGGCGATGGTTTATGTGACAGGGGAGTTGTTGAGGCTGTTGTAAAGGAGGGGCCAGAGCGGATCCAAGAAATCATTGATTACGGTACTAACTTTGATCTTACTAATCAAGGTATCTATGACTTAGCTAAAGAGGGTGGGCATTCTGAGCACCGAATCCTACATTATAAAGACATAACAGGCTTCGAAATTGAGCGTGCTTTATTAGAGCAAATTCATAAAAATCCCAATATTGAGATATTAACACACTATTTTGCTGTAGAATTGATAACTCAGCATCATTTGGGACAATTTGTTGGTAAAAGATCTAATAATATTGAGTGCTACGGAATTTATGCTTTAAATACGCATACAAATTCAGTCGAGAAATTTTTGTCTAAGGTAACGGTAATGGCATCTGGTGGGGCGGGACATATTTATTCCAATACAACCAATCCAACCATAGCTACCGGTGATGGCATTGCGATGGTTTATCGGGCGAAAGGAAAGGTGAGGAACATGGAGTTTATTCAATTTCATCCAACTGCCTTATATAATCCCGGTGAGTATCCATCGTTCTTGATATCAGAGGCTGTTCGTGGTTTTGGCGGCGTTTTACGTGATAGGCATGGTAATGAGTTCATGCAAAATTACGATCCGAGGAAGTCTTTGGCGCCGCGGGATATTGTAGCACGTGCGATCGATTCTGAGATGAAAAAATCAGGGGATGATTTTGTGTATTTAGATATCCGCCATCGGTCTAAGGATGACATTCTTTCTCACTTCCCCAATATTTATGCTAAATGTTTAAGTATAGGTATTGATATGACGAAGGATTTGATTCCTGTAACACCTGCGTGCCACTATATGTGTGGCGGTATTTTAGTCGACGAGTACGGTCGTTCTTCGATACATCGGCTGTATGCCTGTGGTGAGTGTTCTTCAACGGGCTTGCATGGTGCTAATAGGCTGGCTTCTAATTCTTTGCTAGAGGCAACAGTTTTTGCTCACAGAATTTACCTGGATGCAATTAAATCGTTTGGTAATATTAAAATCCCAGACAATATTCCAGAATGGGATGAAACGAATACCCAATTGTCAAACGAAGATATTCTTGTAACACATAATTTACGGGAGACTCAAAAGATTATGAGCGACTATGTTGGCATTGTGCGATCCGACTTTCGTTTAGACAGGGCCATGCGAAGATTAGGTTTATTGTATGATGAGACAGAGGATTTTTATAAAAAAACGAAGCTTTCTGTCAAATTGTGTGAGCTAAGGAATATTATTCAATGCGCTTTTATAGTGATAAAGTCTGCTATGTTAAGAAAAGAGAGTCGTGGATTGCATTATACAACCGATTATCCAACACATACGGATACTCTTAGCGACACCGTATTTTAAAAAGAGTTCTTTGTGTTATAAAAGCTTATTTTAGGACTTTTAATTTTTTTTATGGCTTTGATTCTTCCAGTAAAAGGAGTGGTACCTGTTTTTGGTGACAATTGTTTTATCGCTGAAAATTCTACTATTGTAGGCGATGTTGTAATGGGTAACAACTGTTCGGTTTGGTTTAATGCGGTGGTTAGGGGAGATGTTAATTTTATTAAGATTGGAAATAATGTGAACATTCAGGATGGCGTAGTGATACATTGTACCTATCAAAAGGCTGGGACAACAATTAAGGATAACGTTTCAATAGGGCATAATGCGCTTGTGCATGGCTGCACTTTGCAAAGTAATACCTTAGTTGGTATGGGCGCGATTGTTATGGATAACGTTGTTGTTGAGGAATTTACAATAATTGCTGCAGGTTCTGTAGTTCTCGAGAATACCGTTTGCGAATCAGGGTATATATACGCCGGCTCTCCGGCAAAAAAAATTAAGCCGATAAGCCAGGATCAAAGAGCTTTGCTCCAACAGCTGCCGAAGAACTATATAATGTACTCGAAATGGTTTACTGAGGTGGAGGAATAGTAATCTTTTCTTCCAGATCCCAGTTAGCACGCAATGTAATTTCGTTTGGGTGATTCCATATTTTTTCTGGCTGCCTTCTTTTTTTTACGCTGCCTGTATCCCATTTTCCATTATTATTTTCGTCGTAAATAACCCTGATTTTGTATTTTCCGATCGAATACATTGCATAAGCAAGTTCGGTGTTTTTGTTAATCGTAGACCTTTTTATTACTTCATCGCTTTCGTTGAGCAGTTCCACAACATAACTCTTGGTAGTATCAGGAACTGTAAATTTAATCGATAGGTTTCCGTAATTCTCTTCTTCGTCTCTGGTAAATTTCTTTGAGTAAAGCTTGTTTAAACCTCCATATAAGCCTTTTACAGCATTGTCTGCAATTGATAGGTCGTAAGTTTTATCCCTCTTCCAGGAATACTTAAATAGATATTTTCTTGAGGAACTTGTATCCCTTTCTAATCTAAAGCCTTTCACAGGAACAGAGTCTTGCAGTAAGGTAATTAATTTTGTATCGATAGAATTGATTGGAGCTGAGAAAGTAAGCCTTAGATCAGTTCCCGGCTTTATTCTTCCGGAGGGAATATTATCACTGACACCGATAGTTTGATTGTAATCGTCTCGTTTACTGCGCCTTATAACTGTCGTGTCAAGGGGTATGTTATTGTTCAAGATAGCTACCTGGATAGAATCAAACTTCATATCTTTTGCCCAGAGCACGGCTGTATCGCCTTCCTTGCTAAATTCGATAGTTCTGTTGGTATTTAGTTCAGCAGGGCTCAAAATTTTGATTGATGGCTTAGCTAATTTTTGGTTAAATAGATAAACAATACGGCCGGTGTTTTCAATTTTTCTATCTAGAATTCTGAAGTTTATGGCATCCTCTTTAAATAACTGAAGTTGTATTCCAGAAGTATCTTTTTTAAGGAGAATAGGTTCGGATGAGAATGCAACTTCTTCGTTAGCAGAGTTGTAAATTTTGTCGCCGCCATCTTTTTCGAATACTGCATAAATTTTGTAAGTATTTTCTTTCAAATATTTGAGCTTGAAGTTTCCGGCGGAATCTGTGTTGGTATAGATGTGCGCTTTCTTTTTCCCGAATA
>CBIHNR010000049.1:0-30019 GCA_966211215.1 uncultured Pedobacter sp. | reverse complement strand
CCTGGATTATAGTCGCCAAAAATGGCTTCGGCTACTGCTTTTCCTCCTGAGGGCCCCGGAAACCAGGCTTCTAAAATTGCCGGCACATGTTGGTTTGCCCAGTTAATAGTCAATGGCCTTCCGTTTACTAAAATAACTATTACAGGTTTTCCAGTTGCATGTAAAGCTTGTAACAGTTGCTCCTGCCGGCCTGGCAGATCTAAACTTGTTCTGGTTAGGCTCTCTCCTACCCGTTTTTCGTCCTCGCCCACAACGGCTATAATCACATCAGATTGTTTGGCTTTTTCAACAGCTTCGGCAATGCCGGCTTTCTCCTCCGCAGTTGGTTCAGTATTGATGATTTCTGTACCAGGCCAGCCGTCATTTATTATCGGGCATCCTTTAACAAAATCGACTTTTACGTTTTTATTCTCGTAAGCCTTAATTCCATCGTAAATAGAAATGGATGGATTATTGCCAGGGCCATACCTGCTTATCATATGGCCTACTTCGGCAGCTAAAGGCCCGGTTACCAAAATCTTTTTTGCCTGCGTTTTATTTAGCGGAAGGAAATTGTCTTTGTTTTTAAGAAGGACAAGCGATTCGCGATTTAATTGCAATGCAAAATCATCGTCGGCTTTGGTGTGCACTACTTTATCGGCATTGCCAGGTTCTTTAATTAAGGGCTGGTCAAATAAACCAAGCCGGAACTTAACGGACAACACTTCCCTAACTCTTTGGTCCAGCGTTTCCATAGAAACTCTTCCCTCCTTTACCAATTCCCTTAAAGGCTCTAAGAAAGTTTGCGGCTGGCGAAAATTGGTCCACACATTTAAGCCGGCATTCATTGCCTGTTCAATCGCTCCTTTAAAATCTTCTGCAACGTGATGTTTTGATGCGATAAATTCAACAGCCTCACTATCAGACACAACATACCCGTTAAAACCGAACTGTTTTCGCAATAATTCTGTCAGGAAATAATAGCTCCCGGTTACCGGAATCCCGTCCCAGTCGTTATAGCTGCTCATTACCCCTAAAGGTTTTGCCTCTTGTACAACCCTTTTAAAAGGGTAAAGGTATAGCTGGTGCATCTCCCGTGGAGCCACATGCGGATCCGTACGTGCATTCCCATCTCTTCCGCCTTTGGGAACACTATACACGGCATAATGCTTTAGTGTAGAGGCAACGCCCTCGCTTTGAATACCCAGTACCATTTGCTTGCCCAACTCTGCAATATGGAAAGGGTCTTCGCCATAGCATTCTACCACCCTGCCCCAACGCGGGTCTCTGGCTGGATCAAGGATGGGTGCGTAAACATTTGTATAGCCTAAGGCTTTGGCTTCGCGGCCAACAATGTGCCCGGCCTTACTTACCAGACCTTTGTTCCAGGTGCTTCCAATACCAATTGGTGCACATAAGGGTGTAGCCTTTTCATGGCACAGCCCATGGATGCCTTCGTTGGTAAAATCTACCGGAATACCTAAGCGGGTTTCTTCAATAAACCATTTCTGCACAGTGTTAATAGCAGAGGCGTGCTTACTAAAAGGATAGGAATATGTTGTAGCCGCCTTTTTATTATTCGGCACGCTGTTTAATTCTTCGTCGATATTGGCAATGCCGTCTTTCCAGATTGATTTTTTCCATTCCGGCGTTGGCATTTCATCCTTCAAAACCCTCCCATAACCATATAGCGTTGCGGTTTGTGCTGTTTTCTCATCAACCGTCATCTGAGACAAGAGGTCGCTCACTCGTTTTTCAACAGGTTGTGCAGGATCTTCGAATATGTCTTTCTTCCCATTCTTGTTAAAATCGATCCAATCTTTATGATAAATAGTGCTTTTTTTTTCGTGGGCTTTTCCAGCTTCGGCACCATAAAAACCGATAAGCAGAGTGGTTATTATTAATAGCTTATTTAATGGCATTAAGAGAATAAAATTTAAAAGTGCTTTAGACAACTAATATCTAACAATCCGCTTAATGGCGCATCGGTGCTATTAGCAATTTAATATGTGATATTAGCAGGGTGCATTGCTGTAAAACCAGGCAAAAAAAGTTTTTAGCAGAAAGTGCCCGACATTTTTGCAATGCCGGACACTTAGAAAATGCTTATACTGAGCAATAATATAATTCTACCGGAAACCGTCAGTTAAAACTGACGGCAATAAATATGAAATCCGGGAATATCTATTGCCGTTGTGCTTCAGCCAACGGAACTAAGCAAAATTACTGCCCCAGAGGCCCGTTTTTCCAGTATTTAACATTTTTCCAGCGTGTTTCTGACATGCTGCCGGTAATATTATAGACCCCACATTTGAAATAATGGGTGGCATCGCCACGGTCATTATAGGTTCCTTTTAGAACATTGTTTATGTAAACATATATTTTGCCCGCATCGGCGTCATGCTGCACGTTAACATGAATCCATTTGTTGTAGGCGCTGGTCATTAATGTTTCATTATCATACCTTTTAATAGTACCGCCGTTGGCTGAGTGTATTTTAAGCATTATTGCTGTGGCATTTGTAGCACCGCCGAATACCTGCATAATATCTGAGCCGGCAGAGCCCGATGTTATGTAAACATCTCCTTCAAACTGGTGCTTTCCGCTAGTGTAGTTATTGTTCATCCTTAACTCAGAACGTGGCCCGGTTGAGCAACCTTCGTACTGGCAGGCATCGCCAGAATAGATCCAGAAACGATGTTCGCCATTAGAGTAAGAGTATCTGTCTGATTGTGGCAAATTCCATGGAGTTTGAATGCTGTAAGTATATGAAGTTTGGGTCCAGCCACTGGTTGGCGCTGCGCTTACTACCGCTACATCTTTTTTCGATGAGTCTACTAAATTGCCACCAGGCGATTCTTGTGAATCTTTACAGCTGGCAAAGGCAAATGCGTTAAATGCAAGTAGGAAAATAGGATATTTTAAGTTTAAAAATTTCATGTGATTAATTTTTTAGTACCTGATCGAAAAGCCTTCTCTTTGATCAAGTGGGTTTAATAATAGATAATAATTGATTGTGATACCTTCTGCTAACCTGCGCTTCAGAATTAACAAAAAGCAATTTTATTGAATAGAGCTTGGGCATTCGCTGCTGGCATTTTCTGATACACAGAAATCAGCAAAACGAACCTGCTCATCTTTTAAGCCAGTACTATTTTTGGAACGATAAACACCCCATTTGCCTCTGTTTACCTGGCTCTCGCCGGTTCTCCACATATCTATGCCGCTGGTTTTGCTGTAGCTTAAAAGTGTAGCGCCGTCGCTCATCCTTCTTAAAGTGATTTCAAACGAGCCATTGTCACTGCTCTTGTATTTAACATATGCCTCTACCCATGCACCTTTAAAAGGAGTTAAACTTACCGATGTTAATTTGCCCAGGTCCGTTCCGGTGCCATCATCGCCGCCATCGTGAATTACTTCCAAGGTGCTTGCCCGTGGAGTAATGGTAATTAGCGGAGCGCCGGCATCCCCGGATTTTGCCTTAATCTGAAAAATATGGCAAAACGAACTTCCTCCAATAAAATTGGCATCCAGTTTAAATTTCCACCTATAATAGGCTGTTTGGCCATTGGTGTGCTCTGTATTGCTATTATTACCCTTTATCTCCATCCTTACCCGGTCAAAATTGGTACACCGGTCATTATCGGCAGTAATATGGCTATGAAACACGAATACATTCTTTCCCAACTGGCCGTCGCTTGCCTGGGTTACATGAGCGCCAAATGTTCCATGCACACAATCTGGGTTTTCATGGCCGAAGCCTGCATTGGTAATAACATTATAAGCACTGCCAGAGCTGGCGGTTGCACTTAAATTTGAAGCTGCCAGGACATTGGCACTTTCTTTACCTGCAGATGTAGGCTCGTTTTTGGGTGCAGGGTTATCATTACTGTTCTTACATGCAGCTATGGCCAGGCCGAAGCAAAGCAGTAAAGCAATTTTCTTCAGCCAATCCGGCTTCGGGACTTTTTGTCTTTCTTGTCTTTTCATTACGTAATAATTGTTTTATGATTAATTAATTAAGCGTAAACAAGCTACAGCAGGCGTTATTATTTCTGATAAAGAAGCGCATAAGTGAAATAATTTAACCGTAGGTAGATGTTTATAACTGGTGAATCAAATATGAAGTTTAGCAGGGCTAATAGTTGCCAAATAAATTGGCACATGTATCAGCTTTATTACCTTAATAATTAGATACATAAAGCCAGTAAAGTTGAATCATTTGCTAATCCTTAGTATCGCCTGACTACGGTATAACCCTAGCTTTGAAACAGAAAACCAAGAAGCGGGCTAAACCCCGAAAACAAACCATTTCAATTTTATGAAAAAGGCTTTTATTACTTCTGCCCTGCTGGTTTTAGCTGGTATGCTAGGCTCTTTTCGTTTTGAAAAAGGCCCTGGAGTTAAAAAGGAGCCTATCAACGCGGGATTAAAACTCCCGGCTGGATTTGAAGCAAGTGCGATTGCCGAAAACACCGGAAAACCAAGGCATATTGTAGTTACCAAACAGGGTGATATTTATGTTAAGCTTCAAAGGTTGGTTGACGGGAAAGGGATTCTTTTTTTAAAGGATGCTAACAAAGACGGCAAGTTTGAAGTGCAAGCTGCTTTTGGAAATTACGCCGGCACGGGCATTACAATTAAGAATGGCTATTTATATGCATCCTCAGATCAGGAAGTTTTTCGCTATAAACTAAATGATAAAGAAGAGGTCATCGACCCTTTAAATCCTGAAAAGATCATAACTGGATTAAAAGCCGGACGGCAGCACCAAACCAAATCCATAGTGCTTGATAATGATGGCAATATTTATGTAAACATCGGGGCATATTCAAATGCATGTCAGGAACAAGACCGAGGGCTACGTTCCAAAGGAATACCTGGCTGCCCATTACTTGATTCTGCAGGAGGAATCTGGCAATTTAAGGCCGATAAACAAAATCAATCATATTCCCAGGGAATTCGGTATGCTACCGGCTTAAGAAATGTAATGGGTTTAGACTGGAACCAGCAAAATAATACCTTGTATGTAATGCAGCATGGCCGTGATAACCTTAACTCTTCCTGGCCAGAAATTTATGATACTAAGCAATCTGCCGAGCTACCTTCGGAAGTAATGTACAGGATTAAAAAGGGAGATAATGCTGGCTGGCCCTACATCTATTACGACCACATCCAAAAGAAAAAAATCATTGCGCCTGAATATGGTGGAGATGGCAAGAAAGAAGGTGGCAAGGAATATATTGACCCGATAGTTGGTTTCCCCGGGCACATGGCGCCCAATGGCTTACTGTTTTATACAGGCAATATGTTTCCTGAAAGATATAAGAATGGAGCATTCGTTGCTTTTCATGGTTCATGGAACAGATCTCCGGAGAAACAGGCCGGATACTTTGTGGTGTTTGTTCCTTTTAACGACGGGCAACCTTCTGGAAACTGGGAGGTATTTGCAGATGGCTTTTCTGGACTTGATGCAGTTATGGTTCCCAAAGAAGCTCAACACAGGCCCTGTGGGCTTGCCCAGGCGCCAGACGGTTCTCTGTATGTTACAGATGATGTAAAGGGTACAATTTATAGAATAGCGTATAGCAAGAAATAAGGTTTATGAAAAAGATAATCACCACAATAATTTTAATGCTTCCTTTTGCCTTTAGTGGATCGGCACAGGTTAAAAAGAAAACCGCAGCGCCGGTAAAGGCGGCTTCCTCCAATGTTAGTGCGCTGGCATCCATCACCCGAGGGAAAGCAGTGTACTCCCAAAGTTGCATTGCCTGCCACCAGGCTGATGGCGGTGGAGTTCAGGGCTTAAATCCGCCTTTAAGCAAAACCGAGTATGTGCTGGGTGATAAAAATCGCCTGATAAACATTGTACTAAAAGGCTTAAATAAAGATGTTGAGATTGATGGCGAAATTTATTCTAACCCGATGCCACCTTTAAGCCATTTAACCGACCAGCAAGTGGCTGACGTGCTTACTTATGTGCGCAACAACTTTCAAAATAAAGCCAGCTCTGTTACCGCTGCCCAGGTAAAAGCTGCAAGGGCCCAGAAATAGAATTATAAATTAGTGTTAGTTGAGTGATCCCTGCCAGAGTTCTTTTGGCGGGGATTTAATGTCTATAATCTTCCGCTAACTGATTGTTTAGAGTTCCCTACAGCGTGTTAAATATCTACGCTTAACTTTAGGTGTCCACCAAAACCTTCTCTAATAATTCTCATAAGCGTAGAAAGCCTTATGTCGCTTGCATTATTTTCAATTCTCGAAATATAAGTTTTAGTTGTTCCGCATCTTTCTGCTAACTGTTCTTGAGTCAAGCCCTTTTCTTTACGAAGTTCCTGAATTAGGGCCCCAAGCTTAAACGCTTCAAATCCCTCTTCAAATTGTTCTCTTTCCGCACTTCCTCTCTTACCATATTGTTCATTCAAATGGTCTGTAAAAGAAGTGATATTCTTATTCATCTTTTTCATCGAAATATTCATTTTTTAATCTTTCTGCCAATTCCAACTCATTCTTAGGCGTCCTTTGAGATTTCTTTTGAAAACCATTTACCAATATTATTAATTGGCCTTTGTCAAAAAAGCCGAAAACACGGTAAATGTCTGAGCCTACTTCAACCCTAACTTCATAAAGCCCGGAAGAACCCTCAATATATTTGAAGTATTTAACAGGAACCCGATCAAGAGTTGCTATTAATTTCAATGTCCAGTTGAACTTTTTCTTAACCTCTGGCTTCAGTGTATTAAAGAAGTCAAGATAGAAGTTTTTATAATAGAAGATATTGCGAATAACTTTTTCGTTCACAAACAAAGTTAGCTAAATAGTGAACAATTTTCAAACCAAAGAACTATCTTTAATAATTTCACATCACGTATTAACTATTATTTCTTTTACAGCCGTCCCCACCGCTATCTTCATTTTGACAGGGTGTTTCTCGGCTCTATGATGTGTAGGATACCAATCCCGATTGGAGCTAGAAATAATCATCAATCCGTGGTCATCGCCAAGTACAGCAAAATCTTCTCTCTTAGGGCCTTTTGCAAAATACTGAAGCTGATGCTCACGAATCATTTTTTCTGCAAAAGCTATTGGGGTGTCGGTTACTACGCCAATTTCGCTGATAGATGAAATTGATTCGCTGGTAAACGACTTATCAGATACTTCATTCAAATCAAACCGGGTAATGAATTCCAAAACATTCCCGTTATTATCGTAAAAGTAAAGGGACTTAGCATTCCAACTGTCAAAATTAGTGACAAAGGTACCTTCCTCATTTTTTATCAATTCTGCTTTTTTAGATAGCCAACCGAGCGATTCATCAATTTTATTGTTGGGAATATTGAAGGCAAAGTGATAGGTGGGTTCTGGTTCGTCGGACTGAATGAAGGTTAGAATTGAGCTTCCAGCAATTAAGGAGAGGCTATTGGAACTTTTGTCTTTCGCCCGAAACCCCAAAACCTTAACATAGAAATATTCCGTTTCTTCGAGGTTTCCGGTTAGTATTTCTATTTCTAGGATGTTCATTGTTGGCGTTAATAATATACTTATTATCCTAAGGGCAGTTGTTTATCTTTCTATGGGTAAATTGCTATCAGCAATATACAAAGTCTGGCGAACATTCCTTGTGCCTATAAAAAACACTAAGGCCGGGGCCTTCTAAGAAAGCCCCGGCCTTAGTGAATAAGAGAAAGGCGCCATATCCGATTATTCCGGAGCAGCGCCCGAGTCCTCTGCGAGAGACTCGGCTATGAAGCAGGGTGGTTTGGTACCGAGAGACTCGGCGCCAAGTAGGAAAAATATAAAAAGCTCAACAGCGTTACAGAGATGTTTCTAGAACCTTAAATAAATCTATATCCTGCATCTCTAAAAATGTCGTAATACGAACTCGTCCCTGAACATTGTTAATGTAGAAAGCCGCAGAGCTATGTTCATATTCTGCAGGGTGTTCCGCTAGTCTTTCATTGCCTTTGCAAGGGTTGGTATGAATATAATCCAGTTTCTGCTCAATAAATCCTACACTGTTGCATTCTTTCCAGTCAAATGAGGATTCAAAAACTTCATGTTTTTTATTTCTTGCTTTATCAAAAGAGGCCACCCAATTGCTCATTGGTTCTAGCAAGAAGTAAAAGTTACTATCCTTTAAACGTTCAACTAGTTCATAGGCCATAAATCGTTTTCCGTTTCCTATGATGGTGTTGATCCTTTTACCCGTATTTCTGAAAGCAATAATTGCATGAATGTGATTCGGCATAATTACAAAGCCAATAACATGATGCCCTTTACTAATCAAATAATCAAACCATTGATATACCAGATCATAGCTATCAGTAATTTGGAAAAGCTTTAGCCATCTGACGCAAGTGAAGGTTATAAAATAGATACCGTGAGAATCTGGGATTGTCGTTTTACGGGCATATCGGATTTAGGTTGAGATTATGAAGATAGTAATAAGTTAGTCAAGATGGGTAAAACCGTTTTTTACAAACATGTTTTTTATGGGAAAGCGCCGAGTCCTCTGCGAGAGACTCGGCTAGGAAGTGAGCCAAGCGCTTCTTTCATTCTTTCGCGGAGTCTGGAGACTCCTTTTCATTCATTAATCCGTAGTCTCGCTTCGCTAAGACTACGGACAGCAACGGCTTCGCTAACTCTACGGGCTGATGAATTCCAATTTGAGCTGCGCTCTTATAATGGATTTATGCTTCAACACAAATGCATTATTAACTCTTTATCTCCGCTTTCTTAGCTTTATCAATCCTTGCCGCTGAATTCTGCAAAATTGTAAGCAGTTCTTCAAGCTTTACAGGCTTCGAAATATAATCGTTCATGCCTTCCCTTAGGCACCTTTCCCTATCCTCAGGTAAGGCATTTGCTGTCATGGCAATTATTTCAGGCTGTTTTCCTAATGAATTTTGCCGTATTGCTTTTGTAGCTTCCAGGCCATCCATTACCGGCATTTGCATGTCCATCAGTATCACATCATATAATTTAGCGTTGAACATCTCAACTGCTTCTTTTCCGTCATTCGCAATTTCGGGTTCATATCCCAATTTATTTAATACCCTTACAGCTAGTTTCTGGTTAATTAGATTATCTTCAGCTATCAGAATACTCAAAGGATAATTGGCCGCAAAATCCGCATTCAGCACATTAGAACGTTTGCCGGTATCCTCAACCTTCTCGCCACTTTGTTTAAGCTCAATTTGTATCAGTTTCAGCATTTGAGCCTGTTTAATAGGCTTGGTTAATACAGAACTGAACAATTCCGGGAATTTAGCATGACTTTCATCACCCACAGAACTGAGGAGCATAATGGGTACTTTCTGACTTATCTTCTTAATCTCCCTGGCTAATTCTATTCCGTTCATTCCAGGCATCCGCATATCTGTTATAATCAGATCAAACATTTTGCCATTATTAATAATCTCTAAAGCTTCCTTCCCGGAAGATGCAAGCACCGGGGCTAATTTCCAAAGCTCGAGCTGGTTTTTAAGGATCATTAAATTAGTAGCATTATCATCTACTATCAAAACCCTCTTTCCTTCATTACCAGCTGTATTTAATACTGCGTATTGTTTAACGGAGTTTTTGGCTGCCCGGGCTTGAATATAAAAGCTAAAAGATGAACCTACACCAACTTCACTGCTTACGCTCACCTCACCTCCCATTAGCTTAATTAACCTTTCACTAATGACAAGGCCTAAACCAGTACCACCGTACTTACGTGTAGTTGAAGAATCAACCTGCGAAAAAGCTTTAAATAACCTTCCTAATTTATCAGGTGGAATACCGATGCCAGTATCTCTTACATGGAACTCAACCTCCAAATTATCACCTGCTGCTTTGCCTAAATTTACTTCTATAAATACTTCGCCCTGATGCGTAAACTTCATGGCATTGCTTACAAAGTTGATCAGGATCTGGCGTAATCGGAGGCTATCTCCAACAATCATATTCGGTAAGAGGTGGTCTATCTGGTAAACCAAATCTAAACCTTGGCTAGTGGCTTTATTAGCGAATACATCCAATACACTTTCTATGCACTGGCGAAGATCAAAATCGTGTTGTTCTAACTCGAGGCTACCGCTTTCAATCTTAGAAAAATCTAAAATGTCATTGATCACATGTAGTAAAGCATCACCACTGGTATTAATAATATTTACATATTCTTCTTGTTCTTCGGTAAGATTGGTTTCGGAAAGCAGTGACGCCATACCAATCACTCCATTCATTGGAGTTCGAATTTCATGGCTCATTGTGGCAAGAAAAATACTTTTTGCCTGATTTGCCTGGTCGGCCTCTTTACGGCAAGCTTCCGCATTTTCGCGCAAAATCTTTTCTTGCTCTTTCTGGTATTCCAGGTCGCTATTCAGAGCTTTCAGGCTCTCTGATTGAGACTGCAGTTCCTTTGATTGTACTTTGAGTTCTTCTGCTTGTTTGACGACCTCAGAGGTACGCGCTTCAACCTGTTTTTCTAATTCCCTTTTTTGTGCTTCAATCAAATTTATTCTGAATAGGTAAAAGCCTACTGGCCCTCCTATTATTAAAATTACATAGATGATATACGCCCACCATGTTTTATACCAGGGTGGTAAAATTGTAATTTTAATACTGGTGTATTTGTCGGGCCAGACTTTATCCTGATTGGTTGCCTTGACTTTAAATACATACACTCCCGGATCGAGGTAGCGATAGGTGGCAGATCGCTGGTTCTTTACAAAATTCCAATCCTTATCCAGGTTTTCAAGCATATAGGCATACTCCGCATCTTTCGGAAAAGCATAATTGAGCGCTGCATACTGAAGGGTAAAAACAGATTGGTTTGGCTGGAGTACGAGGTGACTGGTTTCACTGATATCTTTGTCCAGCACATTTTCATTCTCCCCTGATTCGCCGACTTTAACCTGGCTTCCAAACAGCTGAAGCCCGGTAATCATAACCTCCGGTTGATAATTACTTTGCTTTATATCCTGAGGGTTAAAAATATTCCAGCCCTCTGTGCCGCCAAAACACATGAATTTTCCAGTCTCACTATACAAAGCTGATCCAGGGTTAAATCCACGCAGTACTCCGCTAGAGGCATCGTAATTATAAATTTTATCGGCAGTCAGATCAATTTTCGAAAGCCCATTATTGGTGCTTACCCAAAGTTTTTCAAGGCTTTCCGCCTTAATAGAATAAATTACGTTATTGGCTAAACCACTTTTTTCATTGTACTTTCTGATACTTTTCTTTTTGATATCATACAAGAAAAGTCCGTCACCCTCTGTTCCAATCCAAAGTCGCTCCTTTTTATCGAAATAAAGCGACAGTATAATATTATTGGTTAATAGATTTTTGCCTTCCTTGTTTTGAAAGTATTGCTTAAACTTCTTCTCTTTAGTTAAAAAGCATACCAGCGTACCGCTATAGGTGCCCATCCACAAATTTCCCTTCGAATCCTCCACCACCGCACGTATATCGTTAGACCCAATAGCGCTGTTAGCCCGGTTATAGGTTATCATCTTTTTAGTGGCAGGATTTAACATGCTTAACCCTCCGCCGTTAGTCCCGATCCAGATATTTTTTCGGGAATCTTCAAAAATCACCCGTACGTCGTTAGCACCCAGGCTGGTATTGTCTTTAGGATTATGGCTGAAATTGGTAAAAGAATCCGAATGTCTATTATATAGAAACAGGCCCTCCGAATAACTGCCAAACCATAGGTTGTTCTTACTATCCCTATATCCGTACAAAATCGCGTTACTCGTAAGACTGCCTTTTCGCCCATCAGCCTTATAATGTTTTACCGACTTACCAGCCGCGGTAGTTTTATATATGCCATCTCCGTCTGTGCCTAACCACAAATAACCTTCATGGTCCAGGCACATTCCATAGTAGCGCAGATATGCCTCTTCGCCTGCGCGAGTCTCTTTAACCTGAAATTTTTTGAACCGGTCGCCAACACTGCTGATCATGTATACACCACTTCCGTAAGTTCCTGCCCAAATATTTTTGTCTTTATCCTGAAATAAACAGAGAACCGACCGAGGGGTTATGTTGAAACCGTCAGGCCCCAGTACTTCCTGAAAAACATAATTTTCCGGGGCCAGGCCGGGAATTTTAGACAAGTCGAGTTTATAGATGCCACCATCCTGCAGGCCAACCAATAATTGCTTATTGTGGTCTTCTAACACAGAAAGAAAGTAGTCGCTCCTTAAGTGGTATTTAGGGCCGTGAAAAATATAGAACTTATTTTCCTGCCTCTTATATAAAGCTAATCCTTTTGCCGTGGCGATCCAGATATTATGCAAATGGTCTTCATAAACAAAAGTGACCCTTTCTAAGAGTGCGCCCTGGGTATCTATGGATACCTTTTTCAGTGTTTTATTATTTCCAATTCTGAATACATTGATTCCTGCATCCCGCGTACCAACCCATAACAGCCCATACTTATCTTCGTAAGCGCTCATAATGTAATTACTTGATAACCCGGGCAGGTTTCGGGTGTTATAATTTCTGAATTTCTTATTTCTCTTATCATAATAAGAGAAGCCTACGGTACTGAAAGAGATCCACAAATTCCGGTCGCTACCTTCAGTGATTTGGCTTATATCATTCTCCCAGGTAGAATCTGCATGAGTAGTCAGTTCATCTTTAATAAACTGTTCTTTTTTCGGGTCAAACCTTGTCAATCCGGTGCGGGATGAAACCCATAAAGTTCCTTCTGAATCTTTAAATACCTTTTGTACAAAGTTTCCTGCAAGACTATACTTATTGGTGGGATCTGTTTTAAATACTCTAAAATCATTGCCATCAAAGCGGTTCAAACCATCAGCCGTTGCAAACCAAATAAAGCCCTTAGTGTCCTGCTCAATATTGATGACTATTCCAGATGAGAGCCCATCCTTAAGATTATAACTATAAACCCGGCTGCCAACAGGGGCCTGGGAAAAAGAAAGGAAGGAAAATAACAGTCCCCCAATAAATAGGAATAGCTTTCTCATGGCAGTTTGAATGCATTTACCTTAATATCACAAACTCTAATGATATTAATCGATTTAGTGCTCTTTAACCCGAAAAACCTGTTGCAATCAGTACAATATCTTTAAGTATAAGGAAGATGCCAGTTTATGCTATTAGCTAACTCACAGTTTTTCAAAAGCTTATAGAGAGTTTACATATTTACTTAAAATTATTAGACTTTCAAAGTGCTTTTTATAGCATTTACAGCGAATCCTTTGCCCCGTGAAAAAAGAACCTTGTCCAAATCGACCTGATATAATGTCTATTTCACACCCTATCATTATCATATTAAGGCCGTAAATTCACTCATTCATTTTAAATATTAATCATCACCTAAATAATAAGAAAATGACTACATCAGATTTTACAACTACCTTATTGGCAGGACAAACCCCGAAAGAAGTATTCCCGCATTCTCGGAACAGATATCCTCCTCCAAAGGAGTCCTCTGAACGAAGGAGTCCTTTGGACAAAAGAGAAGGGGAAATATGGAGTTTTTAGAAATCCCCTAGCATCAATAAATAACATTTAATCTAAATAGATATGAAATTTAAAATAATCCTTTTAGTTACGATCGCTTTCGTAACCATGAGCTTTAAAGCTGCCGGTTCATTAACTGATGCCGAGCGCAAGCATGCTGAAAATCTTTTACAGGAAACACAGGAAAATCTACTTAAAAAGCTAAACGGACTTACTCCTGAGCAGTTGGCCTTTAAAGCTGACGCTACCAGCTGGTCCATCTCAGAGTGCCTTGAACATATTGCTATTTCTGAGAACAATTTCATCGGACTTTTGCAGACGGCTCTTAAAGAACCAGCTGACCCTTCAAAGCGAAACGAAGTTAAGATGAACGATGAGGCCATTGTTAGCATGATGACTGACCGAAGTATCAAAAGAAAGGCTCCGGAAACCTTTAAACCTAGTGGTAAATTTGGCACATACGAGGCAACCCTTCGGGAATTCAAAACCAAAAGAGAGAATAACATCAATTACATCAAAACCACTTCTGATGACTTACGGAACCATTACAATGATTTTCCTTTTGGCAAAATAGATGCTTACCAAACAATTCTTTTTATGGCGGCCCACAGCAAACGCCATACAGATCAAATAGAAGAAATAATGAAGAATGTAAATTTTCCGAAGAAGAAAGGAAGATAGGAGTTAGGGCGAAGCATTTATATAACCACATCAACCTCCAATCCGCCGCTTATCTTGTTGCTCTAATAACTCCTACGGTTGTAAATTGATTGACAATTTTATCTATCAACATGGCCTTTACGGATTGGCCAATAGATTGGAGTCTTAAGATTCGCTGTTTACCGTTCTTTCGTCGAATCTGGAGACTCCTTTTCATTAATTAATCCGTAGTCTCGCTTCGCTAAGACTACGGACAGTAAGGATTAAAGCTGCTTTTATAAAACCATTCTTCTGTGTTTACACGTTTGATCATGTACATACCAGAAATTGCCAATAATATCGAGATCACCGCCAGTCATCAATCAAATATATGCCTGCTCTATTGTATCCCGGTTCATTGGGACGCTCCATGGCAACCCCCTGGAATTCTGTACGAAAACCGCTGTTAAGCAGGTGTTGGTACGCTTCGTGTCGGCCTGTGTTGACACCAGCAACTATTTTTTGCAGGCCCTTTTCAGCAGCCATTTTTTCACAGGCTTTCAGCAAGCTTTTAAAGTCCTGCCCAGCGTTGGCGCCTGAACGCACCGCTCCAAATTTGATGTAGCAGGTGTCGCTTCCCCCTTCTGTTCCAGGTCCGTAATGGCACACCGCCAGTCCCACCAGTTTTCCATCCTCCCAAAGGAGTAGCGTGTCACCGAGTCCTTGCACGGCTACAGATTGAATTTCCCCAGTTACATCCAGCCCATCGTATATCGCATCCGTCAATTGCCTGCAGGCAAGAAGTGTAAATCCCTGTTCGCCTTCCGACACCTCTGAAAACTTAGACCATTGCAGTTGATCATTTACCTGCTCTACCGGTTTGAACATGATGGATGTAAGGAATCGTGGCCAAAAGCCAAACTTCTGATAAAGATTTACATGCTTGGTACTTTGTGCAAAAGTAAAAAGACCTGCATGCTTTATACCCCATTTTGAAAAGCATTCCATAATAGGCTCCATGAGGAGTTTGGCAGCACCCTGGTCCCAGTATTCGGGATGAACAGTAAGGGGACCAAAAAAACCAACGCTGCCCCAGTTGCTGGCAAAGTTGGAACCTATCAGCTTACCATTGACTTCTGCAGCAAAAGCAGCCTCTGGATTGGCTTTCCAGCGAGTGTGTACATAGCCGGCATCACCCATAAAAGAGGTGGGTTCCGGTAAGCAAAGGAAGGTGCCGAACGCCAGGCGCATAATGTGGTCAGCAGCTGGTAATTCACTTTCTTGAAGTGCGCGGACATAAGTGGCTAAGTTTGGTTTTGTGGTGGTAGATGGTTGCGGTGTCATTGCTTAAATTTTGGTAAGGGTTAAAAAATTTGTTATTTAGGTTATAAAATAAAATTTCTTCACGTCCTTGCGGGGTCAAACCCTAAGTGTTAGCTGTAGCTAATTTTAATTTGAAACAATTTTTAATTCGACGATAATATAGTGTTCAACTTTGTATTTATCCCACCATTTATCTGGTGAAATTCCCTCTGCTGTTAAGGCACAGTAAAATTTATACCCTGGGCGCTTTGAGTCTTCATATGGCAACGAATATACAAACAATGGAAGTGTAGAGTTAGTCGGAATACTTTTGTATGATTCCTTCGTAACCAGTCTAGCTGATGTTCTTTAGTCCACATTTATAATAGTCTGTGTTGGGCTCTTATCTTTTATAATTGTTTGGGTTCGGCTAACTAATATAAGCAACAATACCATTACAGATAATGTCACTGCCTCAACTAATATAAAACTTGACCCAGACAATGATAAATTACCAGCCGCCGAATGCATCTTAGTTAGATTTGCTTGACTTGAACCGTGGAAAAACATGGCTAATAAGATACTCCCTTTTGTATTTTTAAATATCCAGGTCACCATTACGGACAACGCTATTGCAAGAATCGTAGAAGCTGTCACCTTAAGTACAGTAATTTGCAATGAGCCCGATGTAGCCCAGTTAGATGTAAACCAAAGTGGATAATGCCAAATACTCCAAATCATACCAAGAATTAAAGAAGACTTAATCCACTTATGCATTGATAATAGTCGTGGAAGCATAAACCCACGCCATCCAAGCTCTTCGGTAATGTAGTATAAAGTACTTATCAGAGCTATTTGTAACCAACTGGAGAGATAGCCGGTCAATGAAGGAAGTATTATTTCTGTCGTTGTTAGCTGTCCCCATAGAAATAATCCTATCCATTGTGGTATAACAGGAAGTATCAGCGCCCATATATACCACTTTATCGGTACTCTCCATTCTATCACCTTTTTAAAAAGTTCTTTGATCCCTGATTTTCCCCCATAAATCAGGGTTACTATAATTGCAGAAATGAAAGGGCCAAACCCATATAATAGAGGTACACTCCCGAATAAGTTTTTCACTGCTTCAATATTTCCTGTTGGGAAATCAGGAGACATCTGCCTTATTACTATCAATATTAGTGGCCATGAAAGTACCATTGATAATATTGTAAAAACAGTTAACTCCTTTTTCAGAAATTTCTTTTCGCCTGGAATCGTATAAATACCTATTTCGGGTTTGCCATTCATGGATTTTCATTTTATTGCGATTTTCAAGTTTCTTTGGGTCAATTGTTCCCTCTTTTTGGCTTTAATTCAGCAATTTTCAAAAGGTCAGTTTTACGAATCTTCTGTTTTCTAAATTCTTAAATCAACTGATTAGCCGTTTGGTCAACTTAAATATACCTCCTATTATAGCTCATATATTTCACATAAATTAAAAAGTTCCAAATATTCTACAAAAAATCCAACTGCAACATTCCTCTCACAGAAAGATTGATCTGGAATAAATTTTGGAATGCAGGTAGAATGCGTATTTAGATTTATATAAAACACTTTTAAGATATACGAACCTTCGTAATGTCTGCAAATTCTCAACCCTACACCCTAACCCGAGGGCACTGAAAAAGTCTCCTTAGAAAATCAGGAGAAGAAAAAGCCTCAAAAAAGTCGAATAAACCCTCTGAGAATCGTCTATTCGGATATGAGAGCAAATAAGTTCTCCAATATTGCAAGGAAAAGGGCTTATACAAACTCCATTGTATAAGCCCTTTTTTTATCGGTACTTTTTCAGTGCCCTGCCCTAACCCTAACCGCCTTCTCACTTGCCCCAGCCTCATAAGCCAGCAATTTCGACGTTTTCCTCAAATCTCCCCCATCAACCATAATACCTTCATTTTCCGACCCTTCCAACTTTAAAAACACAGGACAAGGCGAAAGCACCCGGGTTGCCGAAAGAAGGATATCACTTGATCGGGTAAACCGCAACACCGACTCAGCCGAAGAATTCCCCTGGATGATAAGCCCCGTAACGGAACAATCGTGTACATTATCGAAAATTACTGCCGGCCTTGCATCTGGTTCCTCATACTCCAAACGAACATTTTGCAGCGTTAAACCCTTCACATTTCGGGCATACATGCCATAAGCCGGCGGACCCACCGGAGCTGTCTTCCACACACCGAAATACTCTGCTGAAATTTGCGGTATATCTCTTTTTGCCGCCTGCTCCTTTGTTCCGCCGCCGGCATATTTAACATGCACATCCGTAAAGCTTATATTCTCAATGTAGTTATCTCCTACCCCGTTTAACGTAATGCATGAATTCAGTTCCCCATCAAATACCTTCACATCAAAAGGAATATCCGGATGGTTAACAGGCTGGCGGACAACGGAAGCCCGAATTCCATTGAATGAGATATTGCGAACAAAGAATTTATCGCCCGGAGCTGCGATACCACCTCCGTTTCCGCTACTCCCACTAAATCCAATTCCTATGGGGCCGGTTACATTTCGCATAACGATGTTGGAAAAAGTCAGGTTTTCGAGCCTTCCCTTACCGGTACTTATCTTTATCGGACAGCCATACGTTTCATAAATCAGGCAGTTAGAAATAGCGATATTTTGTGCTTCGCCTCCTCCAAACCTGAATATGGACCAACGGGTACTAAAAGAACAATTAGTAACTGTTACAAACTGATTGCTGCCAAACAGAGCGCAGGCATCGTCCTGGCAACGCACATCACAGTTAATTATATGTACATACTTGCAATTGTTGAAGTGGAAGCCATCATTGTTTTTATTTATCCGGTTATATATGCGTACGCCATCAATATTCACCTGCTCGCAGTTTAAGATCCGGAAACAGTGGTAAGCACTTTTGGTATAAAAGCCATCTCGAAGCAGCAGGTTATTACATTTATAAAATATAAGCAAATGCGGCCTGTCGAAGTAACCACCACCCGGTGAATTGGGACCGGTATTGTCGCCCTGCCCAGTATAAAATGCGCCTCCATTTCCATCAATAGTTCCCTGGCCTTCAATGGTAATATTCTCAGCATTTGCTGCATACAACAAAACAATGTTTCCGTTTCCTGATGGTACTCCTTTACCTGCAGAGTAATCTTCCTTGTTCGGACTTCCTAATAACCTTCCGCTAGTTGAAAGATGGAGTGTAACATTGCTTTTTATTTCCACTGTGCCAATTACAAAATCGCCGGCAGGAACCAATACAGTTCCGCCGCCTTCTTGAGTGCAAACGTCAATTGCTTTTTGAACTGCCGCTGTGTCTAAGGTTTTCCCATCACCTTTGGCGCCAAAATCACGGATGTTGAATACTCTTGCCCCACGATTTTTTTCATCTGTGGTAGCATTTTTTTCTGCAGCAACCGCTGGCACTCCTATCATGCTGGCACCTACCGCTGCGATGGCTGGAATGGAGATTTTTCCGAGCCATTGGCGTCTGGAAAAAGCTGCGTTTTGGTTATTTGATTGATCGTTTGGTTCGATATTCATAGTGAGTTTTTTTAATGGTTAGTTAAAGAATGGAGCGTTTTGTCAACTCGACGAAAGAACATTGTAAAAGAAAAATATAGCAATGACATGAATTTCAGTATTAATTATGTTATTGATCTGGATTTCTATTGCCGTTGACTTCAGTCAACGGATTTTGAGACTAGAAGGGGCTTTAGCCACATTAATGAATGCGGCTAAAGCCTTCTTTACACATTCCTTATCCGTCAGCTGAAGCAGACGGCAATAGATACCCTGCATAGTGCTTTAATACCCACTCAAAATCAACAAATTACAATGATGTCATTATAACGAAAGGAGAGTTCTTAAAGCAATATGCATAACAAAGCGCTTTAGGATTATTTGGATCTTGTTTGTTTTTCAAAGGTTCAAATGCTTCTTCGAGGTCCTCCTATCGTCGGAATGACAAAGCGTATTAGCCTGCATATCGCCAGATGTCATCACCATATTTTACTTTTTGTAAAAAAGCTCCTCACGTCGAAATGACAAACGGGCTAGCCTGCACACACCGCCAGCTGTAATCACTATTTTTCTCATTTATTAGCTATCGCGATATCTTTACCTTTTAATCTCAATTCCAGTTGAGCTTCAAAAAGAGATTTCGGGCTTACCGCTACACCTTGCAGCTGATTAATTCCGGCATTTTCAAAATCCACTTTGTTATCCGATTGAAAACCTACCAAAATGGGCGAAGCAATGGTATAGTTTCTTCTTCGGCTCATATCCCAGAAATTGTAGCTCTGGGCTTTATCCGATTTATGGTAGAAATTCCAAAGCACTAAATACTTTCCATGGTGCGGATGCCCAGGTTCCGGGCCTCCCAGATTATAAAATACACCACCATCAATATTATCATAAAGCGTAGCATAAGGCTGGCCAGAATGTATGTCGAAGTTTTGGTCTTTGCCCAGAGAGCATTGAGTAATCACGGTTCCCGATGCGCCATAGCCAGTTCCAGCGCCGTGATGCTGGGCTCCGTTGAAGCTGCAGTTTTTAACCAACACCCCATAACCCGTGCGGGCATGGACTGAGGCATGGCCCTTTTTACCTCTGAAATGAGTATTCAAAATACTCACCTGGTAGCCCGCCCGAATATTAATCCCCTCATTCCAGTCATGAAATTCGCAGTTTCTTACCCAGCTATTCTTTACATATTCCATTCCCACAGCCTCATACGCATAATCATGAGTAGCATTTTTATGATGGATAAATTCTTCGGGGTAGCTTTTCCAGTTACTGGTGAACAAAATGTCTTCAATGCCGCATTCTTCAAGGAAGTTTCTGGACTGAATATCCCATTGGGCTCCCTTAACCATTACAATATCCTGATGAAGGGGATTTTTAAAGGTGACGATATTGGCTTCTATTTTTGCAATGGTGTGAATTTCATTTATTTGCATGCCACCGTTCGGGCCAAATAAGCGAGTCCAAACCGGCTTTAAATCTAAGGGAGCAAAGTACTGTCGGGTATACTCTTCACTGCGGTGATGAATGATCACATCCTGTCCAACCTTAAGTTTCGAAGCATCTGCAACCACCACAGAAAAACGCTCCCTGTCGGCATTTTTTGTAATGGTTGTCAGGTTGTTTAACTTACTATCTGAGGGCACAAACATAATCTGGCGGCCGTTGATGCGCAAGTTAGCCTGATAAATTTCCGTTCCCCCAGGGCCACTACCGCTTCCCTTCAGCACAATATTACTTTTGGAAATGCGAATCTGCTTTTTAATGTCGGTATCTGCAGCTATTTTATATTTTCCTGCCGGGAAAAAAACAACTCCCCCTCCCGGATTTTTTTCTGCTGCATCAACTGCCAACTGAATGGCATCATCGTCAAACTTTTCATCATTGGGAATGGCGCCAAAATCTGTTACATTAAAATATTTCCTTTTAGATACATCAGGAATTTGTTCCTCCGAAAAGTGATAACCGGCGTAAGAGAAATCCGGCAAGACAGGAACCTTTCCCGTTTTTTTAGCCTCAACAAAATCCTTCCAAAGCGGAGCTACTTTCTGAGCCTGAGCTGTTAAGCAAACCGCAGCAGCAAGGACAAATGCCGAAATATTTTTCTTCATAAAATTTTGAATGTGATTTATCTTTTAAAAGATCTCTAAAAACTCTTTTTTTTACCTCATTCCGATCCCTTACCGAAGAATCGGCACAGGCCTTCTCCTCCAAAGGAGTCCTCTGGACGATGGAGTCCTTTGGACAAAGAGAAAAGGTGTATGAGTTTAGGGGCCCGACATCTATTTCAATACAGCAGCTGCTGATGTTGCATTTGCGGCAAATTCCAGAGGCTTAGTTTTTACTGAAACCTTATTTTTTATAACAGAAATGTCCTTAGAGCCAGCTCCTTCCACGCGTAAAAAGGCTTTTGATTCGCCCCTGGCTTCTATGCTGTTTATTTTAGCTCCAACTACATTTTCAAGGCGGATAACAGATTCCGCACCATTGATTTCTGGCAGCTTCCAATTGTTCAGTTGCACATCTTTTCCATCCTCGCAGATGAATGCAGGGCGTAAATCATTGCTTCCCAAGATAAACCTGAGGTTTTTTAGCTTTAAACCCTTTACGTGGCGTGCCCACACTCCGTAAGCGGGAATACGCGGGCCAAAGGTTTTTACTTCGGGATATTGATCGATAGCTTCCGGCACTACTTGACGGCCATTCTCTACAGAACCTCCTCCGGCAAGAGTGATTTCGATATTTTCTAAGGTTAAATTTGTTATGTCGTGGCCGGGAACTCCGGTTATCAAAATACCTGATGGAGGCATAATCTGGGCATCATCCGCTGCCTTGGCTTTCACATTGCGGATAATAACATTTTCGAATGTCCCGGTAGGCTGTTGGATGTCCTTTCCCTTACGAAACACGCTTAACCTAGACCCAAGTCGAAATAACATCGGCGTTCTTACCTCATCCATGGTAATATCCGAAATTTCGATATTGCGAAGATGTGCACCATCGACTGTAAGTAGCTTGATACCACCATTTTTCGTGTCGTAAATGTGACAATTGGAGATTTTGATATCCTCAAAAGGAGCCATTGATTCTGTTCCCATTTTGATTCCCGCCTGATTGCTTCTTAAGCGAAGCCCGCTTACCACGATGTTTTTGCAGGGCGATTTACTGTGTGTGGTTTTAAAAACCAGGGCGTCGTCTCCACTTACAATATCGCAGTCTTTAATTCGAACATCCTGACAACCGTCGATGTCTATCCCGTCATTATGAGCCACTCCAACACTTTGAATTTTTATGTTCTCAATCCGTATCTGCCTGCTTTGAAAATAATGGGATGTCCATGCGCCGGCGTATTTAAGCGTTACGCCTTTCACATTTACGCCTGTACAACGCACAATCCGAACCAGAAATGGCCTTAAGCCCCAGCGCTTTCCTTCCGGACGGGTATCTGTTAAAATATGTTTTGCTTTGAGAGCAGAGCCCTGCCCGTCAATGGTACCTTCGCCCTCAATTGCTATGTTTTTTGCATCTACTGCGACTAATAAAGCCCAACCTACATCAATTCCCAAACCCTCTGTAAAAGGGTCGAGATTTCGGTAATGCTGCAAATCGGTACTTCCGAGTAAAACAGCATCCTTTTGCAAGTAAAGCGTAACATTATCCTTTAAAACTATCGTTCCGGAAAGGAATTTCCCGGCAGGAATAATCACTTTCCCTCCACCGTGTTTATAGCATTCATCTATCGCTTTTTGGATGGGCACAGTGTTTAAGGTAGTGCCATCTCCGAGGGCTCCAAATGCGCTTACATCAAAATCTTTTGCTTTTACCTGAGAGGTAATTAGCAGTAACAGAATCAGGTTAAACCCTATTTTCCAACGAATCATGTTTTATTAATTTGAAAGTGATGGACTACTTAAAGGCAAATATTTACCTCAGCATTGCCCAGCCTGCATGGTAATAATCGATAATGCAATCAAGTGATTATTTCTAAAGGATTGCTCTTGCTGATCGTCTTTTTATTCAATGAGATTGGCTGGCTATCGACGGCAATGGACTTCAAGATATTCTTATTTATTAATGCCTGAACTGATAATCTGAGAGCCTGCGGAGTGATTAAGGTGCGGCAATGGTGTAAGGCCCTTGCCCCATTCATCCAGGTAATAAGCAGAATTTTCAATCCTTACTTTTGATGAATTCTTAAGATTCACCAGTGAGTCCATATCTTTTGCCCGAACCATTTTTACCGCTGAAATCTCTGCCCCAACTACATCGTCCAGAAACAATGCGTACCGGCTATCCTGTTTCTCATAGTTAAAAGAACTGGCATTTATTTTAAGGCCCGCGACATGCCTTGCCCACAATCCGTATGACGGCTGGACTTTGAGGTTTGAGGCATTGTACTGGCCTACACCTAATTCCGGCGGAATCCGCTCTATATCAGCACGCGGATTGCCTCCTTTAACCAAAACATGAACATCGTTGAACGAAATGTTTTGGATATAGCCTGTGTGTTTGCCATTGGGAAGCTTGAAATCCAGGCCACCTTCCACTGCTTCAGAATCTGGTAATTTATAACCTGCAATAATTGGGCTTGAACGTTTCTGCGAGCCATCGTATGGCTTCCAGCGAATATCAGCAGCCCCAAAAGAGCTTCCTCCATACACTTCAGAAATATCAATTCCATTCAGAATAATATTTTCTACCTGGCCAATATTTAAGTTTTTAACCAGCAGTTCATTGTGCTTTTCGCCGTGCTCTATAAAGGCATATTTACCCACATTAGCTCCTAGTATTCGTCCCCGGTTGGAGATGGAGATGAAAAAAGGTGTGGCTGTACGTAGCATTTTAGAGCGTGAGTGTATGCTGCCCGTGTGCCCGCAATTGAGGTGAATATCTTTGATGTGCCCGCCATCATTCGTAGAAATTGAAAAGCCCGCCTTATTGGCACCGAGAACGTAGATGTTATCCACATGCACATCCATAATATCGTCTGCGGTTTCCGACCCGACTTGAAAGAGGTTGCAATTGGTATCTCCGATAATATTCCTGACCATATAATGGCTTGCCGGCCGGGTAAAACCTAGTGAACAATCGGACCCGGGCTTTACAATATCATCCGAACTTACCTTGGAGTAGATATTAGTGGCTTTTACATTATTGCAAGCCATAAAATCATAAATATCACGAACGTTTGATGTATTGTTCTTCCCGAAATAGGTGTCATGAACATTAATATTATCGGTTCCGGTTGCTAATAAAACAAAATGGCCAGCCCTATCGATGTGCAGCATGTTATCAATATCACTCATTTTCGAACCATCCTTTTGGATATAGTAGGGCTCGTCTTTTGCAGGATCGTACCAAAGGTCCTCCTGGCGATAGATCCCGCCAATTTCGACATTGGTACATAACTTTAAAGAGAACATTTTATCCGCACGGTTATCAGGAGTGTTGTTCATCACTTTGTCACCGGTAACCAAATTGCCATTTCCTGTTATCCGGCCGTTGCCGATTATTTTTATGTTATCCAGCCGTTCGCCAAAAAACATTGCATTCCTAAAATAATGGTGACCAACGTCCTGCTTGGTGAGGAAGTTTTCCGGATCGACATAAGGCCCGGTATCTGTGGGCGAAAGCCCTGAACGGTATTTTTTATCGCTAAACCAGGTAGTTTCGGGAGCATCTGCGCCTTTTAGCGCCTGTATTGTAGCCCCTTTATCAAGATAGAGATAAACATTACTTTTCAAATGGACAGTCCTCACCGAATAAACTCCTTTACTGAACCAAAGGGTTCCACCACCTAACTGATTCAGGTATTCAATTGCTTCATTTAACTTTTCGGTACAGTCAATCTGCTCATCTCCGGTTATGCCGAAACTCTTTACATTCATTTTGCCTGAGTAAAAATGAACAGGGTTAGAAAAGCCTTTGTTAGCGCCACTTTTAACCGATAGCTTAAAGGTGTATAGCTCGTTTGGTTTTAATTCTGTAATTGTTGCTGAAGAATGCTTTGTATCAATAACTGCTGATGTGGGAACCCAGCTTCTTCCTTTATCTAAAGATTGTAAGACTTGAATGCTGGAGTTTTGAAGCGCTGCCGTCCATTTAAAATTAGCTTTAGTGTAGGTTTCTGTTGATTCCTTGTATTCCAAACGTTTATCAACAACTCTTTCAAAATCAGAAATGGTGGGAGTTGCTGTAAGTATTGCAGTTTCCGATCCGGTGCCGGCACTTGTTAAAACCTCTGGCTTTGATGTAGTGTAAATGGCTTTTATAAGGTAATTCCCAGCTTTGGATAACTGCACATTGCTGATCACAATTTTCAGGTCGGGGTCATTGGCAGGCCTCAAATCCAGGTGTTTAAACGTCAGTATAGTGCCCAGATTTTCTTTTGAGATACTCACCTCTCCTACCCGGGAATAGGAATAATTGGTGCCGGTTCTTCCAATGGATTGGCTTGCTAAGCCGCTAAGTTTAACCTCTCCCCTTCCAATTACATTAACGGTAGTATTATCCATCGTTACATTTATCTCTTTCGGAAGATAAATTTTTACAGTTGCGTCAGGGCTTCGCTGGCCCGCGGTGTAATAGAGAATAAGTTCTTTTCCGGTATTAACTGTAATGGAATTGTTTTGCAATTGCAGTCGCCCTTTAAGCGCCATGGGCATAACCTTAATATAGTAGCTTTTGCTAGCAGTACCTTTCTCTGATGTTACCACAAGCCGATCCCCGGTTTGTATAAGCCCTTTTTGTTTAACACTCCCTGCTTTATCGAAAAGTCTATATTTTTGAGCTGAACCGTCTGTAGATGCAATTTCCCCTGCCAGCTGCTCAACTGAAATATCCGTTTTTACTAAGCCATGATCTTCAGGTGTATCGACAGTAAACATCATGGTACTCCCCGACACAAGCACTATGGTGTCTTTTTCTATAAAAGCCACATGAGGCGAATGCTGCGCGAAAGTAATCTCGGCTCTTTGCCGTCCCTTGACTGTAACCGAAAGCGTAAGCAATACAAGCGCTTGAAAAGTCAATAAAAAGGATTTATCCATAATATTCGGAAAAGGGTTTTCATCCCGGCAGGCCGAGGAAAGAAGTTAAATGTGTGTTGGTTTATAGATACCTAAATTAGTCTGTAACGTGGTTTGTTTAGTCACATGGATTAGCATTTGATTGTGTTAAACAAGCGGGGCTTTTTGAACTTTCTAAAATCTCGGCCTAACCCGTAGCGTTTAGGATTAATTCATCGTAATACAGTAAACAATCGCTCAATGCTTAGAAAAATATACCTCTATTCTGTTTTAATTGTTTGTGCTATTACGGCATGTAAAAAGAGTTCGACCGAAGAAATTATTGATGAGAGCTCCGAAGTTTCAAAACTTTCATACAAAGCATTAAATACCACAATTGATTCGCTTCAATATCACAACCCTTTACAATTGGACCTGAATAATGACCAACAAATCGACTTTATTTTAACATCAGTTTTACTGGAAGAAAATAACCGGCCCTATCTCTACCTGGTGGTTAACAGAAAATCGCCTCAACTGAACAAAATAATGGTTAACATCTCCACGGAGCTGATTAATAATGGCTATTGGGCAGTGCCATTTGACAAGGATAGTAATATTGGCCAAGAAGAAGGTACACAAAACAAATGGAATCCGGATTTGAGTAAAGGCTACCTAATCAGAGTTAGTGATAACGGGATAAACAAAACTTTTGCGGGAGAATGGATCGGTAAAACAGATAAATATCTTGGCTTAAAATTCCTAATTGGGAATGCATATCACTATGGATGGCTAAGAATAAACCATACCGAGGGAGAGGAAAAGTTAGCAATAATTGATTACGCTTATAACCGAGAAGCTGGGAAAGCTATTAAAGCCGGACAGAAATAGGATTATTAAAGGCGATTCAGAAATAGTATAATGAGGATCCCATTGGGGCAATTCATGAATTGCCCCAACGTGCGAACTGGGTTTATTAATCTTTACCTACCAAGTTCAAAAAATTGGTTCTTCTGTTGCCCTCTTGCTGGCGCACGCGCAATGTCGTTAAGTTAAGTATTTCAAAGGTGCTGGTCGCAAGTACTTTAGAGTGGAGGACACCAGCACCGGAGTTCGCCGCGGTTAGTGCCCCAACCAACCGTTATTTACATATAGATCTTTACAAGGTTCCGTTACAAAGCCTACTTTCTACAGGATCTTTAGCAGGGAATTCGCTTTTTAAAAATCGTAAGGAGAATTTCAGTGAAAGAGCCCATAGGAGAGGCAAAAGTGTCTGACATCTTCGTCCGCAGGACTCCATTGGAGAGATGTCTGACACTTATATACGGTTCTGCGTTATTTCTAGGTTAAAAATTCCCTGAGGATCCTTACGCATATATTCAGCCCTTCGCTCAATAATCCCAAAGCAATTACATTGATTATTACATGACTAAACAAAACCGGGTAATAGTATTTGGAGCTATTACCCGGTTTACATATAAGTGGATGAATGGCCGTTTGCTACTCCATTTCAGTCCTGTTCAAAAAAGGACTGAAACTGGCTGCCGCCGACAAGCATTAATACCACTCAGGATATATTTCAATTTCAAGGTCACCTTTAGGTATCTCAAAAGTTTGTGCATGATCCGTAGATGGCAACTGGGGCTCATAAGGCGGCAAAGAGAAATAATGGAATGTTTCAATAGAATTTACTGTTGATTTTACGACAATATAAATTCCCCTGTCCTGTAAATAGTTCGCGGCACGAAATTTAAATGGATTGTTATTTTTTTCTAATGATGCGGTTACAGTATCTGTAAAACATGGGGTAGCGCCTGCGTTATCAAGGACACATACCTCACTTCCATCCGACAAAGTGTTGTATAGCGCTCCGGTGAAACTATACATTCCTCCTTCATATACATAATAACTATTGCTGTGAATTACCCTATAAGTGGTGTCGGAGGTTTGGGCTTTAAGGCTTACCCCGATAGCAAGGAATAGAACTAGCGTCAATAAGTATTTTTTCATTTTGCGATTTTTTAATCTTTAAGCCTACTCTTTCAAAGATTTTCGGCAATCTCTTACATGCATGTTGCCGCAAATCTAAATAGCAGTTGTGCAAGTAATTTGCACAAGAAATAAATTCTTCAAAGAAATTGGCATAGATTATAGTAGGCAGATATAAATTGTTTTTTTTGGAAGCATGGCGAACTTAAAGGAGCCTTCATGATTTTTAACACTCTGTAAATAAGCTAATTAGCAATAATTCGGCGGTAATACGAATAATCGCAATTTCGATAGGATCTATCGTTGATTTTACGGGGAAGTATAAACTAAAAAGCCACCTTCTAGTGGGTGGCTTTTTAGTTTATACTGTTTCTGCAAAGGATTCGGGTTGTGGGCTATCCTCTGCAACCGGCGCCTCAGCGGGGCTACTAACCCTGGAAATCCTGCGTTTTGTATTTGCAGCTGGCGATGTCTTTTTTCTAACCTGTCTTGGTGGATTGCTTTCAGCCTGGCTTGGCGCAGCAATCTCAGTTGCTTCTTCTTCCTTTACCTCAATCTTTTCAAACTTTATCTTGTCAGCAAGCTTTTTAGAAAGTGCCTTTGCTGATTTATTAATGTCCTTTGTGGTTTTCTTGGATAAAATGCCCAATGGGCTAACTGCGTCAGTAATCAGTTTAATTAAAATTTCTTCAAGTTCGTTTTTTGCCGATTTTCTAACCTCTTTAACTAGTTTCTTGATCTTGGATTTCTTCATGAGAGTGTGCAAGGTGTAACATTTTGCACAAAGCTACAGTACTTGTTTATTATAGGTTAATTATCATTTCGTTAAGCCGAACACCATAACTTAACACTAAATAAACATTGAGGTATTTCTTCAAGGAATGTTTTATGAACATTACACATAGCCGAGCTGTAAAACGTACTTTGAGATGTCTGGCAGCGGCAATACTTTTTCCGCAGCGTTGAGCTGTATGGCTTCTTTCGGCATTCCAAATACCACACTGGTACTTTCATCCTGAGCTATCGTCCTGCCGCCGGCATCCTTTATTTCAAGCAAACCTTTGGCGCCATCGTCGCCCATGCCCGTTAAAAGAACACCGATGCAATTTTTGCCTGCATAAATTGAAGCCGAGCGGAATAATACATCAACCGAAGGGCGATGCCGGTTTACCAGCGGGCCTTTATTAAGCTCTATAAAATATTGGCTCCCTCGCCGCTTTAATAACATGTGTTGGTTTCCGGGTGCTATTAGGGCAGTTCCGGGTCTTACCACATCCCCATCCACCGCTTCCTTAACAGAAATCTTGCAAAGCTCATTTAACCGTTCGGCAAAAGACCGCGTAAAGTGCTCGGGCATATGTTGCACAATTACAACTCCCGGGCAATTGATTGGAAGCCCTTCCAGAAACATTCTAATAGCTTCCGTTCCGCCGGTAGATGCCCCAATTGCAATTATTTTTTCTGTGGTATGGACATTCCTAACCTTCATCTGCTGCAATACCGCATCTGCTGAGAGCCGGGGCTTAACCGTTTGAGCTTCAAAAACTCTCTTTTTTGGCGTCGAGGCTGAAGCGGCTTTCACTATTTCACAAATTTTCAATCTCAGCACCGTGCTTTCATCAGCCAGTATCTCCTTCGGCAATACTTCATACGCGCCTAGTTCCTGAGCTTTAATTGCACTTGCCGAGCCTTTGCCTGCATCATCCGTGATAAAAACTACCGGGATAGGATGTTGTGCCATTATTTTTCTGAGAAAGGTAAGCCCATCCATACGGGGCATATAATGGTCTAACAAAATTACATCGGGTGCCTGAACAGACATTTTTGCCGCTGCAATATATGGGTCGGCGGCCGCACCGATCACCTCCAATGCAGGGTCAGCAGAAATTATTTTGCTTAATAATTGCCTCGAAATTGCAGAATCGTCTACTATCAGAACTTTGATTTTCTCTCTATTCATGCAATTAAGATTTAGGTTTAACTATGGATAATTCGGCAACTTTAACACTTTGAACAAATCGCACCAAAACAGCCCCGTTATCAGAATAGAATATTATTTTTCTACTTTGGTTTCCACCCACGCT
>CBIHNR010000048.1:0-30275 GCA_966211215.1 uncultured Pedobacter sp. | reverse complement strand
GCCACCCTTTATTAACAAAGCCCCGTTTGCAACAGCATTCGGGGCTTTTTGGTTTTAAGTCGTCCCGGTTATCTCCTTTTCTACATAAGCAGCTGGCAAAGTGCTGCTAGTCCATTGCTGTCTCCGATTTTTATTCTTCGTCATTATTAATGCCACATCTTATTCATTTCGTTGGATACACATTAGGCGCATAAGAGGGCTTTCAATTGGGTCAATTCCTAGAGCTTTTCCTAATAGAAAATACACCCAAAAGGGCAAATAGAAAGGTGTTATTGAAGAGGAAGTGCGAACTTCGACAGAGTGGGCGGTACCTAAGTATGCGTAGTATTTTATTTAAGTAAAATATTCAGGATCAGCTGCGCTTAGGCTGGGAAAAACAAGTAATTACCTTCCTCGATAGACCGGTCCTGGCATTCCCGGAATACTAGAATCAGCTTCTCCGGCAATTATTCAGTTACCTGCCAGGCGACCGCGCGTTTACTGCCATAGCTCTTGTTATCAAGAAATATAAACGCTATGCGTGGAAGAATGTCTTAGGTCGAGCGAAGAAGACAACCAACTCAACTTACTGCTTATTCAAAGAATTTTGGAGTGCATTAAGAACATAGTTCTTCCCTCAAGGTCTACGCTGTTGGATACACAAAATGATATTCTAGCTATTTAGATAGCTTCTTAGAATGAGCCAATATATTGTCGATAGTTGAGGGATGTGGATGGCGAATTTCTCTGTTTAGTTCGCTTTTAATAGAAATGTAAAAGCTTTCTTCTTCTTGGTTAAGGACAGAAGAAGTATCAGCTGTTTTATTCTCCAGGAATAAAGAATTTAACTCTTGAGTAGAAATTTTGATCATAAGCAATGCCGCTTTTTTTATTAAATATATAAACTAAACGGCATTGCAAAGACAAATATTTTATTTGATTGAAATTTTTTTTGATTCTAAATAAGCTTTAAGCTTAGCTCTTTTGTCTCCATCATTTTGCGAAGGTTATTCAATGCATAACGCATACGCCCTAAGGCTGTATTGATGCTTACGTTGGTAATGTCTGCTATTTCTTTAAAGCTCATATCCCCGTAGTGCCGCATAATTAAAACCTCTTTCTGCTCAGAAGGCAAAAGCTGAATCATCGCTTTTAAATCCTGGTGAGTCTGGTTTCTGATCATTTTATCCTCAATGCTTTCGTCATAAAAGCCTAGTACATCAAAAATATCAAATCCTTCACCGTTGGTAATAATCGGAGTACGTTTGTCTTTCCGGAAATAATCTATAACCAGGTTGTGTCCAATTCTCAATACCCAAGGTAAAAATTTACCTTCCTCGTTGTATTTACCCGCTTTTAACGTGTTAATTACCTTTATAAAAGTATCTTGGAAGATATCTTCAGCAAGGTACTCGTCTTTTACGAGCATATAAATAGATGTATAAATTTTGGATTTGTGCCTGCGTATAAGTTCCTCGAGACCAGCCTCCTCGCCAGCCATATACATATGCACCAGCTCGTGATCATTTTTATTCTGAAGCTTCATAGGACTCCCTCTTTTAAATTCCCCTTAATAATTGTTCGTAAAATTTATTTGAGTAGAGTTTTTCCCTATAGTTTAATCTCCTTATAAAAATAATAAAAGTGCGTTGTATGCGTGTGTGTGCTATTCAAATATAATTACAAAAAAATGAATGTGCAAACATTTATTTAAAAATGTTGAGGGATTTGGTGGTATTTTTGCGGTATAAACAATTTCGTTTTTTTGTAATTACTACTTATGCAAAATAGGAAAAGTACAGTATTAGATGGCGTATCAATGAGCTTAGAAGCAGAAAAAGACCCTAAACAGCACATTATAATTAAAGGAGCCCGTGTTCATAATTTAAAGAATATTGATGTTGCAATTCCTAAAAATAAACTTGTAGTAATTACCGGAATGTCTGGTTCTGGAAAGTCTTCTTTAGCTTTTGATACTCTATATGCCGAGGGGCAGCGACGGTATGTGGAGAGCTTGTCCTCGTACGCCAGGCAGTTTATGGGTAGGATGAATAAGCCTGACGTTGACTATATCAAAGGAATAGCCCCTGCAATTGCCATTGAGCAAAAGGTTATTACCAGCAATCCCCGGTCTACCGTAGGCACATCTACAGAGATTTATGACTATCTTAAATTACTGTTTTCCAGGATCGGCAAAACATATTCGCCAGTGTCTGGAAAAGTAGTAAAACGCGATAATGTGACTGATGTTGTAAACTTTATCACAGCTTTACCCGAGGATACCGCTGTCACTATTTTTTGCCCATTACATCCGCACAACAATCGTTCGATAAAAGAAGAATTAGCGGTATTGCTTCAAAAAGGCTTTCTCAGAGTGTATTATAAAGGAGAACTATCAAAAATCGAAGCATTATTGGAGGACGATTCTATCAAAAATGAAAAGCTTAATGATTCAGATATACTTCGGATTGTGATAGACAGGATCTCTGTAAATCAGGAGGAGGAAACTATTAGCCGAATGGCAGACTCTGTCCAAACTGCTTTTTTTGAAGGGAAAGGTGATTGCTTTGTTGAAGAAAATGGTACCAACCACTTTTTTTGCGATCGCTTCGAGCTCGACGGAATTCGTTTTGAAGAGCCGAATCCTAATTTCTTCAGCTTCAATAATCCGTATGGCGCTTGCCGCAGGTGCGAAGGTTACGGTAAGGTGATAGGAATAGACGAGGATCTTGTTATTCCAGATAAAAGTAAGTCTCTATACGATGGTGCAATAGCCCCGTGGAGGGGAGAAAAAATGAGGGAATGGCTTGACGAGCTTCTAAAACATGCGCTAAAGTTCGATTTTCCAGTGCACCGTTCCTATAACCAGCTTAGTGAAGAACAACAAAGGCTGGTATGGACGGGTAATAAGTATTTCAGAGGGCTGGATGAGTTTTTTCGGCAGCTCGAGGAGCAAACTTATAAAATCCAATATAGGGTAATGCTTTCTCGCTATAGAGGTAAAACTACATGTCCCGATTGCAAAGGCAGCAGATTACGCAAAGATGCCTCGTATGTGAAAATTGCGGGGAAATCAATTACAGATGTGGTATTGACTCCTTTAGATGCCGCGTTAAACTTTTTTCAATCGCTGGAACTCGATGAAAATGAGGCTAAAGTATCAAAGCGCTTGCTTCTTGAGATTACTAACAGGATTAAGTTTTTAAATGATGTCGGTTTGAGTTATTTAACCTTAAACCGCTTAAGCAACACTCTTTCGGGCGGAGAATCGCAGCGAATAAACCTTGCAACGTCACTGGGAAGTTCCTTGGTTGGGTCGGTTTATGTGCTTGATGAGCCCAGTATCGGCTTACATCCGAGGGACACTCATCGGTTGATTGGAGTGCTGAAATCTTTACGTGATGTTGGAAATACCGTCTTGGTAGTTGAGCATGAGGAGGAGGTGATGAAGGCTGCTGACCATTTAATTGACATTGGCCCCGAAGCCGGCACCCAAGGTGGACACTTAATATTTACCGGAGTTTATGATGAGATTATAAAAGACAGTGCAAGTTTAACGGGTAAGTATTTAAGTGGTGCGGAAGCGATAGAAATTCCTACAACACGGCGGAAATGGAATGATTATATAGAAGTAAAGGGCGCCCGCGAAAATAATCTTAAGAACATTAATGTTAAATTTCCTCTCAATGTGCTGACTTGCGTTACGGGTGTTTCTGGCTCTGGTAAAACTTCGCTGGTGAAACGCATATTGCAACCTGCAGTACAAAAAGCTATTGGGAATTATTCTGGTGAACAAACCGGGGCTTACGATGAACTTATAGGTGATACTGATAAAATACAACAGGTTGAATTGGTTGACCAGAATCCTATTGGACGGTCCTCCCGTTCAAACCCGGTGACGTATGTTAAGGCATGGGATGAAATCAGAAATTTATATGCATCGCAGGGATCTGCAAAGGCTGCAGGCTTAAAGCCAGCCGCGTTCTCATTTAATGTGGAAGGAGGAAGATGTGATGTTTGCCAGGGAGAGGGCGAAGTTAAAATTGAAATGCAGTTTATGGCAGATATCTTTCTGCCTTGCGAAGCTTGTAATGGTAAGCGCTTTAAGCAACATGTATTGGATATAACTTACAAAGAGAAAAACGTATCAGAAATACTTGATTTAACCATTGATGAGGCCCTGGATTTCTTTAAGGATGAACCAAAAATCATTAATAAGATTCAGCCTTTAGCAGACGTGGGTTTGGGTTATGTCCATTTAGGGCAGTCTTCTAACACGCTATCTGGTGGAGAAGCGCAGCGCATAAAGCTTGCATCTTTCCTAATAAAAGGGAACAATAGTTCTAAAACACTCTTCGTATTTGATGAGCCAACAACAGGACTTCATTTTCATGATATCAAAAAGTTGTTAAAGTCATTTAATGCATTGCTTGACCAGGGGAACACTATCCTTGTAATTGAACACAACATGGATGTAGTTAAATGCGCTGACTGGATTATCGATATTGGCCCTGAGGGGGGAGACAGGGGAGGAAACCTGGTGTTTGAAGGATTGCCGGAGGATCTGATAAAATTTGAAAATTCGTACACTGGTGAGTTTTTAAAAGAACATTTCAATCCCAAAATTGCAGAGAATTAAGATTGGAATGCTTTTATTATTTTACCCGTTTGGTGGCACTATTTCTGACAAATCCATTATGGGTTCTGCCTGTATAATTGCTATTTTAGCAAATCTTACTTATTCTGTAGATTTTAACAGGAAATTATTTTTTGATGAAAGAACAAACCCGATTAATACGTAACCAGGTTCAGCGTACTTATAACCGTGAGCACTCGGTTCCATTATACCTTACTTCGAGTTTCATTTTTGATGATGCAGAGCAAGGCCGTGCCATTTTTGCTGATGAGCAGGAAGGAAATATTTATTCGCGTTACTCTAACCCCAATACTACCGAATTTATTGACAAGGTGTGTGAGTTGGAAGGTGCGGAAGCTGGCTTAGCTTTTTCATCGGGTATGGCTGCAATTTTTGCTTCTTTTGCGGGATTGCTTAAAAGCGGCGACCATATTGTTGCCTGCCGTTCGGTTTTTGGCTCAACACACCAGCTTTTAAACCAGTTATTCCCACGTTGGGGGATTACTTATACTTACGTAGATGCAGCTAATCCCGAGAGCTGGGAGGCGGCTATCCAGCCGGAGACTAAAATGATTTTTTTAGAAACCCCATCTAACCCTGGCCTTGAGCTGGTTGATTTAGAATGGTTAGGAGGCTTAAAGAAGAAATATCCTCACATCATCATTAATATAGATAACTGTTTTGCAACGCCATACTTGCAAAAACCATTACAATATGGTATTGATTTGGTTGTACATTCGGCTACAAAATACATGGACGGGCAAGGCCGTGTTTTAGGTGGTGTTGTGGCTGGCAAGGCTTCAATCATTAAGGAGCTAATGTTCTTCATTCGCCATACAGGGCCTGCAATGTCGGCATTTAATGCGTGGCTATTATCAAAGAGTTTGGAAACCCTTACGCTTCGCATGGATAGGCATTGCAGCAATGCTTTAAAACTTGCGCAAATGTTGGAGGAACATCCGGAGATTGAGCTTGTTCGTTACCCGCATTTACCGTCGCATCCACAATACGAGCTGGCAAAAAAGCAAATGAAACAAGGGGGCGGCATCGTTACTTTTATTGTTAAGGGTGGTTTTGATAGGGCGAAGCGATTTTTGGATGCATTGCAGATGATCTTGTTTACTTCAAATTTGGGAGATTCGAGGTCTATTGCGACACATCCAGCGTCCACCACTCACTCTAAGTTAAGTGATGCTGAACGTGCAGCTATTGGCATACAACCAGGAACCATACGTATTTCTGTAGGTTTGGAAGACGCTGATGATATCTTAGAAGATGTGAATCAGGCTTTACTGAATTCAAAATAAGATATCAGCTAAGGGGATTAATAATAGTAAATAATGTTCTGATGAAGATAGAATTAAACAGGCTTAATGATGCAGTCCACTTTGAAGCTAGTGGAATGACAAATGTAAAAGTGCATATTGACGGCTCGCCTGAAATTGGAGGACTTGGATTGGGGGTACGCCCGATGGAATTAGTACTAATGGCTTTGGGCTCTTGTAGTTCTTTAGACTTGCTTCAAATTTTAAAGAAACAAAGACAAGACGTTAAAGATATTGCGATTTCTGTGGAAGGTGAGCGTACCGACAAGATTCCAGCGGTGTTTACCAAAATTCATATGAATTTTGAGTTAATTGGGTCGGTTGACCAGGCAAAGGCTGAAAAAGCTGCCGAACTTGCTGTCAAAAAATATTGTTCTGTTCATGATATGCTAGCAGCCGGAGGAGTAGACATCACTTATTCCATCAATATCAAAGAGGCAGTTGAAAAATAGCCATCAATAGAATAAAAGTTTGTAAGGCCGTTTCCTAAAATGAAACGGCCTTTGTTTTTTAAATTTCTTCAACAATCCGTCTTTGCCTATGTTGTTAATAGAATTTCATCAATGCTTAAACATCTAATTCTTATTAAATAATAAAGATAATGGCGACAACTACTACCTGGGTTCTTGACCCAACACACTCGGAAGTGCAGTTTAAGGTGAAGCACCTGGTTATTTCTACGGTAACCGGAAACTTCAGGCATTTTGACGGTAAAGCGGTATCTATCGGAGACGGCTTCGAAAATGCTGAAATTGAGTTTACGATTGACGTTAACAGTATTGATACTAACCAGGACCAGCGTGATACGCATTTAAAGTCTGCCGATTTCTTTGATGCAGAGAATCATCCTAAGATTATATTTAAATCCTCCTCATTTAAGTCCACAGGAGAGGATAAATATAAGTTAATTGGAAATTTAACAATCAGAGAAACGACGAAGCCGATTGAATTGGATGTTGAGTACGGAGGTACTGCTACAGATTTTTATGGTAATGTAAAAGCAGGGTTTGAAGTGGCAGGAAAAATCAGCCGGAAGGAGTATGGCTTACTATGGTCGGGAATTACAGAGGCAGGGACGATAGTTGTTGGAGACGAAGTAAAGCTTCTGCTAAGTGTCCAATTTGTAAAGCAGGGATAGCATAAGCCTAAGATTTTTCTGAGCCATCTGCCAGGGTGGCTTTTTTATTGCCTTTACTAAACTCGATATTCCATATTTTTTCGGCTTTTCGCCCAATGAGCCAGAATGAAACAGCCAGTATACAAAAGAAGATTGCTTTGTTGTATCCCCAAAAATATTCGAAATAGCGTGTATAAATGTTTATTAGGAGGAAAGTGATTCCGAATTCCCGGGCGATTGCGTCTTTTTTCTTTAAGCCCCAATAAATGAAACCTCCACAGACAAGCGCTAATATAATCGACCAATAAAAAAGGTCAACTTGCTTAACCTTAAACCAGTCCTCCAGGTTGCCAAAATTCCCAAAAATGGAAAGAAGCCAGAGCGAAATGAAAAGGTAAAACAGCCCTATAATATAAGTGAGGTTTCTAAACAGTTCGAGTTGTTTGTTCCTTGACATTAGCAAACCACATCCCGCCAGGAAAGCCCCGAAGAAAACGAAACGCAGGGGGTAATTCATCCTCAAGAAATAGTCTCCCCAATTAGTTTGATAGCCTGTTTCGGTGCCAAACCAGCTGCCTAAGGAAATTAATGCAAATGCCCATATCAACCGGGATTTGAACTTTAATGCAAGGATTGCGTAGGTGAATACTGAAATTAAAAATAGTATGGAAAAGTGCCCTGAACCGTTATCGAATACTTTTCCTAAGAAAGCGATGCAACTTGCTGTAAAAAGTACCCCAGCAAAAAGAGACGCTTCATTGCTAAATATGCGTTCGGGATGAGTTTGTTTGCGTTTCTGTCCGTGGTAATAAAATATGGATGCAAAAACGGCTGAGATCATACTTATCAGGATGTCTGGGGCATCAGAAAGCCGTTCAAGAAGTTTTAAAACAGCATCATCAACTACGAGGGAAGCAAATGCAATTAAGCCACAGGCAAGGGCAATCCAAAAGGAATATTGTGCTAGCCTACGCCAGTCAAAATGTTTTATCTCATAAGAGTCAGAAAGCTTTTGCGCTGTATTATCGTCAATGATACCACTCTCTTGCCAATGGCTGATTGTATTATTAAGGAATTCTGCCTCTTGTTTATCCAGGTTAAGTTTCGCCACAGATTTATTTCCCCATTAAATGCATCCTTTTTTAAGAAAGTAATTTCAGCACGGTTTGTTTGTCTTTTTCAATTTGATGCTTCAGCTCTTCCATGCTATTGAAGCGCATATCTTCCCTTACAAAGTTGAGAAAATGAATCCTGATATATTCGCGATAAATTTCACGGCTAAAGTCGAATATATTTACTTCAATATTTCGATTCATCCCATTTATGGTGGGGCGATTACCAATGTATGCCATGCCTTTATAACGGCTGACAGCAATCTGCGGAGCTTGTGGCTCTGTAACCATGGGCTGGTCGGCCGGCAGTGTTTGTGGTTTAGTTAATAATTCAACCTGAACAGCATAAATGCCATCGGAGGGGATAAGCTTATAGTTTTCTTCAACTAAAAGGTTTGCGGTAGGAAAACCCATTTGCCTGCCCAGGCGATCGCCTTTAATTACTTTACCTGTTAAATAGAAAGGAAAGCCCAGAAAATCTTCAGCAGTTTCTACGTCGCCGCTTAGCAATGATTCGCGTATTTGAGTGGAACTTACTTTAACTTCGTGTATATCCTGTTCGGGAATCTCTTCAACTTCGTACTTGTATTCAGCGGCGTGTTTTTGCAGTTCAGTGATATTTCCCTGTCTGTCTTTGCCGAAACGGTGGTCAAAGCCAATGATGATTTTTTTAGTGCCGATTGTGTTTACCAGAACTTGTTCGATATAATTCTCGGCCGACAGGTTCGAAAAGTCTCTGGTGAAAGGAGTAATGATAAGGTGGTCAACCCCCAACTTTTCTATTAGCTCAACCTTTTCATTGATGGTTGTAATCATCTTAAGGCTGCTGTCTTCCGGATGAAGAATCATCCTTGGATGTGGAAAAAAAGTAAGTATGACGCTTTCTCCGCCTGTTTGCCTGGCTACTTCTGTAAGGCGGCTAATTATCTTTCGGTGCCCAAAGTGTACTCCGTCAAATGTTCCGATGGTAACAACGGCATTATTTAGCTTTTGAAACTCGTCTATATTTCTGTAAACTTTCATTTGCAACAGCAAAAGTATGTATTATAAGTGGATGACGAGATTGAACAGGCTAAACCTGAGGTTCTTCCTTTTGTTTCAAACTTCGTATATGGTTAACAAACTCCATTACTTCGAAGGCATCTTCGACTCTGAAGTTCCCGCTTCGCGTACGCCTCAGTTTTGATAAATATGCGCCCGAGTTAAGCGCTTTGCCGAAGTCGTATACCAGCGAACGTATATAGGTTCCTTTGCTGCAAACTACCCTAAAATCAATTTCAGGTAATTCAATACGGGTTATTTCAAACTCATCGATTGTAACTTTCCTGGCTTTTAGTTCTACCTCTTCGCCGCGGCGGGCCTTTTCGTAAAGACGTTCGCCATTTACTTTTATTGCCGAATGAGCCGGAGGATATTGTTCGATCCCGCCCAAAAAACGGGCGCAATTACTACGAATTGCATCCTCGGTAAGATGATCAATTGGAAAAGTTTCATCAACCTCGGTTTCCAGGTCGTAAGAGGGAGTTGTTGCACCAAGAACCATTGTTCCGGTATATTCTTTCTCTTGAGCCTGGTACTCATCAATCTTTTTGGTAAGTTTTCCAGTGCAAATAATAAGCAGGCCGGTAGCAAGAGGGTCTAATGTTCCTGCATGCCCAACCTTAAGCTTTAAAGGTTTAAAAGAATTTCGGATTTTTCCAACCACGTCGAAGCTGGTCCAATGGTAAGGTTTGTTGATTAACAAAAGCTCGCCTTCGGCAAAATTAAATTCTCTAAATTTCGAATCTCCCACAGCAATACTAAATTTTAATTTTTTGAAAAAAAGGAAGGGCAGCTTGTTAAATAATTTGAAGGCTATGGCCGGTAAAAATAAAAGCGAGGATAATTAAGCCTACAATAATGCGGTACCAACCAAAAAGCTGAAAGCCTTTTCTTTGCAAAAAGGAAATAAATGAGCGGATTGCCAGCATGGCAACTATAAATGCAACCACGTTTCCGATAGCTAAAAGCTTCATTTCTTCACCTGTGATGATATAACCTTCTTTATAAAAATCATAAAGCTTCTTTGCCGTAGCACCAAACATTGTTGGAACCGCTAAAAAGAATGAAAATTCTGCGGCAGCTTTACGCGTTAAATTTTGGGCCATTCCGCCAATAATGGTCGAAGCCGAACGTGATGTCCCGGGAATCATGGAAAGACATTGGAAAAAGCCAATTATCAATGCATTTTTGTAACTGCTTTCTTTTGTATCATTAATAATCGGGTTACTGAAAAGCTTGTGAATAAACAATAAAACCAAGCCTCCAACTACTAAAGCAATCGCTACCGTTTGCGGACTTTCCAAAAAGCGGTCAATTGTATCACTGAATAATAGTCCGAAGACTGCCGCTGGAATAAAGGCAACAAAAAGCTTAAAGTAAAAATCAAGGGTTTGGAAAAAACGCTTCCAGTAAAGTACTAGCACCGATAGGATTGCCCCTAACTGAATGGCAACCGTGTAAAGTTTCACAAAGTCTGTAGACTTCATACCCATAAGGGCTGAACCTATAATCATATGGCCAGTGGATGACACCGGTAAAAATTCGGTGATGCCTTCTATGATTGCAAGAATAATTGCTTCAATAACGGTCATTAGGTATTAATCGCGCTTTTTAAGAATAGAAACAAAGGCGATACCAAAACCAATTAGCACAACTAAAGGTGCCAACACAATTTTGCGAAAATCATAAATATCTGTTTCGCCCATCATTAGCAAAAAGCCTATTACAATTACAGCAATTGCAATTAACATTAATCTGTAATTGCTTTTGCCGAATACAAATTCAACCGGACTTTTTTCTGTGATTGAAGATTTTTTTAATGCCATTATCTGTATAGATTATAAATTTTTAATCGTAAATATTTACTTACTGCGAAGTAAGTGCTTAATCCAGAGATTAATATGCCAATGCCTAATATGGCGGCAAATACTATTGCAAACTCAAACCAGTTGCGAAGTATTACAAGCTCCGGGATCTGCTGTTGCGCAAGGTATAGGGATATTAGCAGTAAAATGATTGCAATTAGGCCACCCAACAATCCATGTACAATTCCGTAACCAATAAAAGGTGCACGGATAAAGCCCTTGGTAGCTCCAACTAGCTGCATACTTTTAATTAAAAAGCGCTGAGAGTAAATTGCAAGCCGAATAGTATTATTGATTAGTGCTATCGCGATGATTAACAAGGTGCCGGCAAATGCGAGAATAACCAAACCAATAACCCGAATGTTCTGATTCACCATATCGATCAGTGAGCGCTGGTAAATAACTTCTTTAACGATCGGGTTTTTGCTAAGCTGGCGGCTAAAAGCTTCGATGCTCTCATTATTTGCGTGTGCTTCCTTCATATAAACATCTATTGAGGAAAGAAGCGGGTTATAGCCTAAAAACTGCACAAATTCTTCGCCCAGGTCTTTTTGAAGGTTATGGGCTGCAATTTCTTTACTTACGTACTGAGTTTTCAAATCGTAAGGATGAGTATCCAGCTGTTTTTGCAAAGCCAAAACGTCCACTTCCTTTGCCCCATCGCTTACAATAATGTTAAGTACTATATTTTCTTTAACATATTTAGAAAGATTACGTGCGTGAACCAAAATTAAGCCCAGCAAGCCTAACATCAACAGCACCAGCGCAATGCTGATTACAGTTGAAATGTAAACGGTTTTTGTTTTTTTCGAAGAAGCGCTTCCTTCAAATTCTTCCATAGTGCCTGTTTAAATTATGCGAAAATAAAGATTTAAGATTTGCTATTAATGCAAAAATGAATATTTAGCTTTTTTTAACAAGCCGAGGCGGCCTGCAACAAGCCGATATTTACGTGTTGATTTAATGTAAAGTAGCCGTTGTTAATCTGTTAAGTTTTTCATTTGTTTTATCTTTGAGGCCATTTTGTACTTCCAAACCAAATCGATATAGATGATAGAAAAGCTAAAGGGTAATATTTATATTGTCTTGATATACAGGTTGCTTATTGCATATCTATTGTATACCATAAGCCGGCTTCTTTTTTTCTGCCTTAATTTAGATTCATTTCCTGCAGTATCGGTTAGCCGACTTTTTATGTTTCTTGCTGGTGGGTTTAAGTTTGATACCAGCGCTATATTTTATACTAATAGCCTCTTTATCCTAAGCCAGGTTTTGCCTTTCAGGTTTCGTTATGGAAAAACGTATCAAAAGGTTTCTGCCTGGATTTTTTATGTGATAAACATTCTTGCCCTCGCACTTAATATGGGCGACATCGCCTATTACCCGTTCACGTTAAAGCGCACAACATTTACCGTGTTTTCACAATTCTCGAATGAGGAAAACCTTGGCAGCCTTTTCATAAAGTTCATTTTTGTGGATTACTGGTACCTCTGTTTACTATTCATAGGAATGATTGCAGGGATGGTTTGGATGTATAGAAGGGTAGAAGTAAAGAGGCCTTATTTTTCAAACAAGCTGATGTATTATGGCTCATCGCCGATAGCTATGTTACTGGTTGTTTGGATAGTAATTTCGGGTATGCGTGGAGGTTTCAAGCATAGTACGCGGCCAATTACAATAAGCAACGCAGGTGAATTCGTTGAAAATGTATCTGAAATAAATGTAGTAATTAATACGCCCTTTTCGATTATAAGAACGTTAAAGGCAAAGCCATTACCTAATGTACAATACTTTGCCGATGAGGATTTAGATAGCATTTACAGTCCTGTCAAAGCCCCTCAACCCAAAGGTGCCTTCAAAAATAAAAATGTGGTTGTGCTTATCCTTGAAAGCTTTAGCCGCGAGTATTTAGGTGGTTTCAATAAAGGCCTCGAAAACGGAAAGTACAAAGGCTACACTCCTTTTTTGGATTCGCTAAAACAGGTGAGCCTGTCCTTTAATAATGCTTATGCAAACGGGCGTAAATCCATAGAAGGTTTGCCATCGGTAACCAGTAGTATTCCGGGAATAAACGAGCCTTTTATTCTATCCTATTATTCGGCAAATAAAATAAGTAGTCTCGGAGGTTTATTGAAGGCTAAAGGCTATCATACATCATTCTTCCACGGTGCGCCAAATGGTTCAATGGGGTTTAGTTCCTATGTGAAAATGGCGGGTATCGAGCATTATTACGGAATGAACGAGTATAAGAATGACAAGGACTTTGATGGCATGTGGGGTATTTGGGACGAACCATTTCTACAATACATGGCCAAGAACCTCGATTCATTCAAACAGCCATTTTATAGCAATGTGTTTACATTGTCTTCTCACCATCCTTTTAAGTTGCCTGTGCAATACGAGGGGAAGTTTCCCAAGGGTACTTTGCCAGTTCATCAAAACGTAGGGTATACAGATATGGCATTGCGCAAATTTTTTCAAACTGCTTCAAAGTCGCCATGGTACAAAAATACCTTGTTTGTTATTACGGCCGACCACTCTTCATTGGCCTGGCACGATGAGTATAAAACCAGCATGGGCGCGTTTGCTGTGCCTATTATTTTCTTCGACCCGTCCGGCGAATTAAAAGGGGAAGTGAATGAACCTGTGCAGCAAATTGACATCATGCCTACGGTATTAAATTACCTGAATTACGACAAGCCGTATTTTGCCTTTGGAAATGATATACTACATAGAGCCAAAAATGATTTTGTTATCAATACGATCGATAACAAATATCAGATAGTAAAAGGCGATTATGTGATGCAGTGGGGAGATAATAAAGTTGCTGGCTTATATAACTACCGTACAGATATCTTAATGCAAAAGGATCTTTCTGCGTCTGAACTTGCTGTTAAAAATGAGTTGGAAACTTATGTGAAGGCCTTTATTCAGCAGTACAATAAAAATATGATAGATAATTCTTTGGTTGTAGCTGATGAAAAGCGAGAGCATAGATTGTCTGTTAAAAAATAGGTTGTTGCTGCATTTAATAGACTAAGAAACTGAATATGTTTTTGGCCCCCCGTCAGTTGAAACTGACGGCAATGGATATGACTTGCAGGATTTAATATTGCGATGTGCTTCTGCCTGCCGATGTTATTTAGTTTAGTTAAGTGGTTTGTGGGGACACAAACCACGGCTGGGGAGTCAGTTTTTTAGTCCCCGTCAGTTGAAGCTGACGGCAATTGATATGACTTGCAGAGTTTCAATATCTGCATGCCGAAACTAAGTTTAATTGTTTCCCCAATAGTATTTCCGCTTTGCCGGCAACGCCAATAATGCGAAGTGCTGCCCTTGTAATTTAAGCCCGATTGCAGCGGATACCGGCCTTGTGGCTAAGGCCTGTGCAGTATGAGCGTAAAGCGGGACTGCTATGGATCCGGAGGAATACGTTCCCTTTCAAAAAAATTATTGTAAATCAATGTTGTAGCTATAATCCAGGGCTGTTTTTGCCTGGTTGTATAAGGCTACGTTGGAAGTGCTGCTGATGATAATTTTTCCGTTTGTTTTGGTGGCTGAAGCAAGCACGTTCTGATTAATATAAGAAAGAATTACTTCGGGGCTGAAATTAATTTCGGCGATATATTTGAGTTGGTTAAGGTTGATGTTTTGTACGTTAACATTCAGCGTTGCTGCATCGGTAAAGTGAAATTCTATAGGCAGGGGCGGCTCACCCGGAAGGCTGAGCGTTACTTTGATTGTAAGAGGTGGCCGGGTGGCAGATTGCGTAAATTTCAACTGCGCTTCCACCTCATCAAAGTTAACAGCTTTAGGAAAGCTCAATTCCAAGAACGCGCTTTTAGCGCTAAGGAGGTCATAATCCCATAAATGATTGAAACTGTTGCTGTAAACGGCAGTGCCGCCTTTTTTTAGTTCAAAGTTAAAGCTAGACAGGTTTAAAATTGCCTGGTTTATAGTGATTTGATGTCCCCAGTTGGAATAAGTTTCAGCCTTTGTTTTTATCTTAAAGCTAATGGTTTTGATATTGCTATTCTGTTTGTCTTTCTGGCAGGCAGCTAATGAAAGTGCACACAGAAGCAGTGCGCAGAAGCTGCGTTTTAATAAGGTTATCATGAGGTAGAAGTTTTTACAGTAATCCTAAATTTTTTTATCAATCTCTAAAATGACAATGTGCTAAGGTTAAATAATGTTTTGCCGCTTAATTTTTTGTAAAGGTGGTTTACACATAGAATGAAGAAGTACTAATCCATTGGAATTTGTATTTTCGCAACCCAAGTATAAGTACCATGGATTATCAGTTTAAAGAGATAGAAAAAAATTGGCAGCAGTTTTGGGCCGAAAACCAAACTTATAAAGTAGAAAACACTTCAGGTAAGCCAAAATATTACGTGCTTGATATGTTTCCTTACCCTTCTGGAGCAGGTTTACACGTAGGGCATCCATTGGGATACATTGCTTCTGATATTTTTGCGAGATATAAACGCCTTAAAGGCTTTAATGTATTGCATCCAATGGGCTACGACTCTTTCGGTTTGCCTGCAGAGCAATATGCTATACAAACGGGGCAGCATCCGGCTGTTACTACAGAACAAAATATTGCTACTTATCGCCGCCAACTTGACCAGATTGGTTTCTCCTTTGACTGGAGCCGCGAAGTGCGTACCAGCGATCCGGAGTATTACAAATGGACGCAGTGGATTTTTATGCAGCTTTTTAACTCATGGTACAACCTTGAAGCTGATAAAGCGCAGCCAATTAAATACCTGGTTGAGTACTTCGAAAACCACGGAAGCCAGGGTATTAAAGCTATTCACGATGAAGAGGTTTTAAGCTTTACTGCTGATGAGTGGAAAGCGTTTGATGAGGATAAGCAACAGCGTGAGCTATTAAAATACCGCCTTACTTTTTTGAAAGAGAGCACTGTAAACTGGTGCCCTGCTTTGGGAACCGTTTTGGCAAATGATGAGGTTAAAGACGGCGTTTCTGAGCGTGGTGGTTACCCTGTTGAGCAAAAGAAAATGATGCAATGGAGCATGCGTATTACGGCTTATGCCGACCGCCTGCTTCATGGTTTAGATACTATTGACTGGCCAGAACCTTTGAAAGAAATGCAAAGGAACTGGATTGGTAAAAGTACGGGAGCGAGTGTGAAGTTCAGCCTCATCCCCGGCCCTTCTCCCAAGGAGAAGGGAGCCTTGCAAGGGTATCAAACTGCAGATCCGACGATTTGGGAGATATTAAAAACAAACGCCAGGGTAAATAGAAAAGAGCAAACTGATGCGGAATATGTTTTGTGGCAGCATTTAAGGAATAATCAAACTGGCTTTAAAATCAGAAGACAGCATCCTATCGGGACATATATTGCTGATTTTATTTGTTTGGCAAAAGGTTTAATTATTGAAGTTGATGGCGGATATCACGGGGAGATTGAAGAGCAGGATCAACAAAGAACAGAAGCACTCAATCAACTAGGTTTTGAAGTTATCCGTTTTACTAACGATGAAGTAACTACAAAACCAGAAGCTGTAACAGAAAAAATAAAGATTAAATTAAGCGAACAGCCTGACCGTAAAATCGGAGGGTTGAGCGATGAGGACTCCCTCTCCTCTGGAGAGGGCCGGGGTGAGGCTTTTATCGAGGTTTTCACTACCCGTGTTGATACTATTTTCGGCGTAAGTTTCCTTGTTATTGCGCCAGAACATGAGTTAGTAGAATCGTTAACAACTCCTGAGCAGAAGGCCGAAATAGATGCGTACATCGCTCAAACTAAAAAGAAATCGGAGCTTGACCGTATGGCTGATGCTAAAACGGTATCGGGCGCTTTTACCGGAAGTTTTGCTTTAAATCCTTTAAATGGAGCCAAAATTCCGGTGTGGATTGCTGACTATGTTTTAGCTGGATACGGAACCGGTGCTGTAATGGCGGTGCCTTCCGGCGACCAGCGCGACTGGCTTTTCGCTAAGCACTTTAACCTTCCGGTGATTCAAATACTAGATGCTCAAAAAGATATTGAGCACGAGGCTGACGCAACCAAAGAAGGTAAATACGTTAATTCTGATTTTATAAATGGAATGACATATGAAGAGGCTATTCCTGCTTTGATTTCAAAATTGGAAGAGCTGGGTGCTGGAAAAGCTAAAATTCAATACCGCATGCGTGATGCCATCTTCGGCCGGCAGCGTTATTGGGGCGAACCAGTTCCGGTTTATTTTAAAAATGATATCCCTCATTTAATTGAAGAAAGTGAATTGCCATTGTTGCTTCCAGAGGTAGATAAATACTTGCCAACAGAATCTGGCGAACCTCCACTAGGCCGTGCACAGGATTGGAAATATAAAGGCGAAGCTCATTATGAGTTAAGCACAATGCCGGGTTGGGCAGGATCGAGCTGGTACTGGTACCGTTATATGGCTTCGCCTGATGAGCGTAAGGAGAATGCCTTTGCGCCTAAAACAGCCATAGAATACTGGAAAGATGTGGATTTGTATATTGGCGGTTCAGAGCATGCTACAGGCCATTTGTTATATAGCCGTTTCTGGAATAAGTTTTTGAAAGATCTGGGTTATGTGACAGAAGAGGAGCCTTTCAAAAAATTGATTAACCAGGGAATGATTCAGGGTAGGTCTAATTTTGTATACAGGCTTATTGATGTTTCAGTAGTGGCGTCAGATAATGATGATTTGTTTAATCGAAATTTGAAAAGACTCTTTATTTCGGTTAAGCATTATCAAGATTTGCTGAGACTATTTAGTAATTATAAAGAAGAAGTTGCAATACGATTTTATGTTGATAGGGTCTACATTGCGCTTGATGAGATCTTACTGAACGATGAAAATAAGTTCCTTTTTGAAATAAAGAATAAGTTGTTTGAAATCGCCACAAGAGGCACAACAGAAGTGGTAATTAGCAAAAATTCTTTTATGCCGGTACACGTAGATGTTAACATTGTAGAGAACGATATCCTGGATACTGAGAAGTTCAAAAAGTTCCGCCCTGATTTTGAAAATGCGGAATTTATCCTTGAAAACGGGAAATACGTCTGCGGGGTTGAAGTTGAAAAGATGTCGAAATCTAAATTCAACGTGGTCAACCCTGACGATATCATTGAGCGTTACGGTGCCGATACGCTTCGGTTGTATGAAATGTTCCTTGGCCCGCTGGAACAAAGTAAACCATGGAATACTAACGGAATTGAGGGGGTGTTTAAATTCCTTCGCAAGTTCTGGAAGTTGTTCCATAACGATAAGTTCGACTTTGTGGTTTCTGATGAAGAGCCTACAAAAGCAGAATATAAGTCGCTACATAAAATCATCCGTAAGGTAGAGGAAGATATTGAGCGTTTCTCGTTCAATACCTCGGTTTCCAGCTTTATGATCTGCGTGAACGAGCTTCAGGACTTGAAGTGTAACAAGCGCAAGATTTTACAGGATTTAACTATTGTGCTGGCACCTTATGCGCCACATATTACCGAAGAACTTTGGAGCTTGCTTGGAAACGAGCAGGGTTCACTTTCATTTGCGGAGTATCCTAAGTTTAACCCTGACTACCTGGTAGAAGACGAGTTTGCTTATCCAATTTCTATCAATGGTAAGATGAAGATGAACCTTAACATTTCGCTTTCATTGGAGCCTTCGGATATTGAGAAGCTGGTGTTGGAAAATTCTGATGTACAGAAATATATCGATGGAAAAACTCCTAAGAAATTAATCGTGGTAAAAGGCCGCATTGTGAATATTGTTATTTAGCAAACCGGCTCTATCACTTCGGGGCTTAAAGCTTACACACCTGACAGGTTTCAAAAACCTGTCAGGTGTGTAAGCTTTAAGCCCTTTCTTTTTTAGTTCCAGGCTTGTAACAAAGGCCGTACCTTTGCGACTAATACATCGACCTTGATCTCACAAAGGCGCACATGCTTAATACAAAATTTGAATGAAACGTTTACTTTTTACAATATTATCCCTTATTGGAATTAATGTTGCCATTGCACAGATACCTGGAGGAGGTGGTGCCCCTTCAATAGTTGGAAGGATTTCCGGACAGGTTATCGATTCGCTAACCCAAAAGCCAATCGATTACGCTTCTGTAGGGCTTGGAAGAAGTTCTTCCACTAAAATTACAAATGGAGGCTTAACCGATGCCAAAGGATCGTTTAAAATAGATAATGTGGCACCAGGTAAGTACAGACTAACCATTAGTTTTATGGGCTACCAAACTAAGGTGATCAACCCGGTGGAAACAACGCCTGGCAAACCAGATGCAAACCTTGGTAAAATAGTGCTTTCACCCACTGCCAATGCACTAAAGGAAGTAACCGTTACCGGACAGGCTTCCATTATTGAAAATAAAGTGGATAAGGTTGTTTATAATGCGGAAAAGGATGCAACAGTGTCTGGCGGAAATGCCGGCGACGTTCTGCGTAAAGTTCCAATGGTTTCGGTAGACCAGGACGGAAATGTTTCTCTCCGGGGAAGCAGCAATGTAAGAGTACTGATCAACGGAAAGCCTTCGGGTGCTGTAGCCAGCAGCGTGGCTGATGCAATGAAAATGCTGCCAGCCGACCAGATAAAAAATGTGGAGGTTATAACCAGTCCTTCGGCAAAATACGATGCGGAAGGCTCTGCCGGTATCATCAACATTATCACTAAAAAGAAGGAGATGTCTGGCGTGAGCGGTTCTGTAAGTGGTGGTGTAGGTACCCGTCAGAATAACGGAAATGCCAACTTAAATATTAACAAAAACCGTTTAAGCATCACCGGAAACTTCGGGGGAAACTTAACCTGGCCGCAAACAACTAAAACCCGCACCTCTTTTGGAACTTCACAAACTACTAATTCTCAAGAGGGAGCCAGCGAGTTGAAGCGGTATGGTTTTACAACTTCTGGCAATGTGAGTTACGATTTCAACAATAAGAACAGCATTTCATCAGGTATTCGCTTTAATCAGGGTGGGTTTGCAACAGATGGATATTCCGCTCGGACAACCATTAACTTGGGTAATCCAAACCCGGAGTCTGACAATATCATTAATGATAATAAGAATCGTTTTAGGGGCTTTGACTGGAACGCAGACTATACGCATAAATTCAAAAAGGAAGGCCATGAAGTTAGTGTAGCAGGGCAGTGGACCAGCCTTAAAGCAAAAACGGATTTTGAAACACTTTACACCGTAGAAACCAGCAAAGACCAGCAGGGCAATAACGAAGGTTTAAATGATGAGTATACCGTTCAAACCGATTATTCGGTTCCGCTAACATCCAAAATCAAAATGGAATTGGGCGGAAAGGCAATTGCCAGGAGAATAAACAGTGACTATGATTTTGACAGGAGATTAAATGGAAGCTTTGTATATAATGATTCTTTATCGAACGTATATAATTATGACCAGGATGTACTTTCTGGATATACTGTGCTAACTTTTCAACTTAAAAAGAATTGGGGCATACAAGCCGGAGGGCGAATAGAGAACACACAGATTGATGGTAACGTAGAGAATCCAACCCAGAACCTTGCACCGATCTCGAACAGTTATACCAATTTTATTCCTAGCTTTTCTATTTCTAAGAGCATAAAAACGAACACTTTTCGCCTTAGTTATAGCAAGCGTATACAACGCCCAAGTTTGCAATTCTTAAATCCGTTCAGGAATATCAGTAACGACCTTACGCATTCTATGGGTAATCCAGATCTAACGCCTGAGGTTTCTCAAAGTATAGACCTGAACTTCTCAACCTTTATCAAGTCGTCGGTTATTAATGCATCATTATATTTCAGGCACACTGATGATGTTATTGAAAACTTTATTCGTCAGGATGAATACGAATATCCTAACGGAGAAATTAAAACCGTTTCCTTATCAACCTTCCAGAATATTGGCAGCAATAATTCAATAGGAGGTTCGTTTTTTGGCCAGGTAACGCCGATTAAAAAGGTGACTTTGCGTGGAAATATCAACCTTTATACTTATCAGCCGCAGGCTTCAACAAATTTTGCCAATGCAGCAACAAACAGTGGGAATACTTATGTAATGTACAATGCATTCGTAGGTGGATCATACACCATTAAAACCGGGCTTCTGGTAGAAACCTTTGCGATCATCAATGCTCCACGAAGAACATTGCAAGGGCGCAACCCTTCATTCAATATGTGGCAGCTCTCTTTGAATAAAGAGATTTTAAAGAAGAAGGGTAAGCTAGGAATTAACGTGGTCGACCCATTCAACGAGCGCAAAAACTTTAGCAGCAACTTTACCGGAGGCAACGGCCTAACCCAAAGCAGCAATTTCTCAGTTCCTTTCCGTTCTGTGGGTGTAAACTTTAGCTGGCAGTTTGGCAAAATGAACTTCAACCCACAAACTAAAAAGAAACGCGGCGTAAATAACGACGACCTGAAGCAAGACAGCGGCCAGGGGGGAATGGGGAATTAGTGGTAGAGATCTGATGCTTGATGTCTGAAGTTGGAGGTCTGATGTCGGAAAGCCTGACGAAGAGAATATTGATAAGAAGCTTGATAGTCTTTGTTGACAACATCAAGCTTTTTCTTCATCCCTCATACTTCAGTCCTCCATCCTCAGATATAATCCCCAAATCACTACCTTTGCGCCCATGTCCGATAAAAAAATAATCTCTTTACTTCCTGCATCTACAGAAATTATAAGCGCATTAGGATTGGAAAATCAACTTGTTGGCCGTTCGCACGAATGTGATTACCCCGGCTCAGTACAGCACTTGCCCGTTTGCTCGGCAGCTCGTTTTGTGCCTGGTTCTACAAGCTATGAAATAGATATTCAGGTTAAAGAGGCATTAACAGAAGCCCTTTCTATTTATACAGTAAACAAAGAAATAATTCAATCTCTACAGCCCGATGTGGTTATTACACAGGCGCAATGCGAAGTTTGTGCGGTTTCTCTAAAAGATGTGGAAGAGGCTTTAGAAAACCTTCTAGAGAAAGACGCCGAAATTATTACTCTGAACCCTAATACATTGGATGATATTTTAAACGACATCCGGGCAATTGCCGATAAATTGGGCGTATCAGAGCAAGGGCAAAGCCTTGTGGAAGATTTAAGTGCCCGTAAGGATATCATTAGGCATAAGCTCAAATTTATTGAAAACCGCCCCAAAGTTGCCTGTATTGAATGGCTCTCGCCTTTAATGTCCGCCGGAAACTGGACTCCCGAGCTTATTGAAATTGCAGGTGGTATACCTGTACTTGCTGAGAAGGGAAAACATTCGCCTTATGTACAACCACAGGATCTGATTGAAGCTAATCCTGATGTTATTGTGGTTGCCGCCTGCGGTTTTTCTATTGAAAGATCGCTGCAGGAAATAAATCTTTTAATGGAGATTCCGGGCTTTCAGGAATTAAATGCGGTTAAGAACAACCAGCTATACATTGCCGATGGCAACCAATATTTCAACAGGCCGGGGCCAAGAGTGGTGGATACCATTGAAATTCTTGCCGAAATTCTTTATCCTAAGCAATTTGTTTTTGGATACGAAGGAAGTGGCTGGCTTAAATTTTCATTATCATAATTTCTACAGATAACCCTAAATCATGAAAAAGCAATTATACATAATCCTGATTCTGTTTATTAGCTTTCAGGCATTTGCTCAAAAAGGAGTAAAGAAAGTAGTAAATAAAAATTCGTTGCTGTGGGAAATAAGCGGCAAAGGGCTTAAGTCACCGTCTTATTTGTTTGGCACTTATCACCTTATTGGGCAGAATTTTTTAGATACTTTGCCAGGAGTAATCAATGTCTTAAATCAGTCGCAGGCAGTTATTGGCGAGATACCTTTCGAGGGCGAGATGGAACTGGTTCAGAAAATGATGCCTTTTATGCTGCTGCAAGGCAATAGCCTCGACAAAATACTTACTCCCGCAGAATATGCAGAAGTGGATTCTTTTATAAGAAAGAAAACTCCAATGCAATTGCCGGCATTAAATGGCGCGAAGCCAGGCGCAGTTCAGCTAACTGTCCTTACGTTTATTGTTCCGAAAAATATAAGCCCTGAAAATCAAGGATTAGATATGTACTTTCAAAAACTGGGAAAGTCAAGTGGTAAAGAATTATTCGGTTTTGAAACGATTGAACAACAAGCCGAATTGATTTTTAATACGCCGTTAGAGCGTCAGAAAGAGATGTTGCTAAAAACCGTTCGGGAGAGCGAGAGGGTGATAAAAGAAAGCCAGCAATTATTTGATGCCTATTGCCGCCAGGACCTTACTACAATCGAGAAACTGATTACCACAAGCACAGACTATACTCCGGCAGAAATGGACGAAATGTTAAAGAAACGGAACATTGCCTGGGTTAAACAAATACCGGCACAAGTAAGTAAGCAATCTGTTTTTTATGCGGTAGGTGCTGCCCCTCTGCTGGGTAATGAAGGGCTTATCAATCTATTAACGAAAGAAGGTTACACCGTGAAGCCAATCTCGATGAAATAAAGGTTCTCTAAAAACGCTTTAGCCTCAGTTTGGGAGGCTAAAGCGTTTTGTTAAACAGCAGCTACCGGCCTGGTAATTTCAAAGGCTTCAGCTAAAAGCTCATAAGATTTCAGCCGGTCGGCAAAATCGTGTGTGATAGTAACTGCTACCAATTCATCTACATCGTATTCCTCAGCTATTTTCAACAGTTTTTCCTTTACTTTTGAGGGAGTTCCGCTCACCATACGCTGGCGATTAAATTTCACTCTGGCATACTCATCTTCAGTAAACTGATAATCTTTAATATCCTCAAAAGAAGGAATTCCTCCTGAAATTGCCCTTTCAATCCTCAAAAACTGAACGTCCATTACCGCTTGTAGTTCGGCAGCTTTCTCATCAGTTTCAGCGCACATTACAAACAAAGCCACACTTACTTTCGGCTCGAGCAGAACAGCAGACGGCTTAAAGCGTTCGCGGTAAGCTTTCACCGAAGCCGGACCATCTGCAGGATTGATAAAATGCGCAAAAGAGAAAGCCATTCCGAAATGAGCGGCAAATAATCCGCTTTGCCCGCTTGAGCTTAACAACCATAGTTCTGGCGCCGTTTCTGCAAGTGGGATCGCTTTCACCTTCTCCTGATAGTTGTCAAAGTCGTTAGGTATTTCCAGATAATGTTGAAGATCAATCAATTGCTGAACAAAATCCTGTTCATTGAAATTGTTAGAAGGATTTAAAATAGAAGCTGTTATTCTGTCGCCACCCGGAGCCCTGCCAATACCGAGGTCAATCCTGCCCGGAAACAAGCTTTCAAGGGTCCTGAAGTTCTCTGCAACTTTTAATGCGCTATGATTGGGAAGCATAATTCCTCCCGAACCCAAACGAAGATTCCTGGTTTGTCCAGCAAGGTGTGCGATTAAAACTTCGGGAGCCGAACCTGCCAGGCTATTGGTATTATGGTGTTCTGATAGCCAATAACGGTAGTAGCCTAATTCATCAGCTCTTTTGGCTAACTGAATTGTTTCCTGCAGGGCTTGCTGCGCGGTGCCGCCGTTCCTTACCGGCGACTGGTCTAATATGCTAAGTGTGATTTTCCTGCTATTCATGGTGAGGGCTAAATTACTCATCCGTAGAAAGGAGCCTGCCTTTTCTTTGTCAAGAAGGGTAAAATGTCAAAATGCTGACGTATGATCGGAACATTTGTCTCGATATTTTTGTCTTAGTCCATAGTTTAGTAATTGCTTTGACATCTTTTTTTACTGTGGAATTTTCAATCCTGCTTTAAATAGCTTTTACCTGTTGCCTTAAATTATGCCGAGTTTATTTAGCCCATTAAAAATTAGAGACGTAGAGTTTAAAAACCGAATTGGTGTTTCGCCGATGTGCCAGTATTCAAGTACCGATGGCTTGGTTAACGATTGGCACTTTGTGCATTTGGGAAGCCGGGCTGTAGGCGGTGCAGGGCTCGTTATAGCTGAGGCTTCTGCGGTTTCGCCAGAGGGAAGAATTTCGCCTGCCGACCTGGGTATTTGGAGTGATAGTCATATTCAGGGCTTAAAACGCGTAACGGATTTTATTCATCAGCAGGGAAGCATTGCCGGAATTCAGATTGCCCACGCAGGTCGTAAAGCAAGCACCAATGAACCTTGGAATGGCGGAAAGGTTTTGTTTGAAAATGAAGGAGGCTGGCACCCGGTTGGCCCGAGCGCAGTGCCCTTTTCTGAAGGGCAGCACTTACCCCATGCATTAAATCCCGAAGATATCGAACGACTTATCATTAGCTTCCATGCAGCTGCAAAACGGGCTCTTTTGGCGGGTTTTAAGGTGCTTGAAATTCATGCCGCCCACGGCTATCTTCTTCATGAGTTTCTTTCGCCATTGTCTAATTTCAGGACTGACGGATATGGAGGCTCATTTGAAAATCGCGTTCGGCTACTCATTGAAGTTGTTGAAGCGGTGCGGATGGCCTGGCCGGAAGAATTTCCTTTATTTGTCCGTATTTCCGCAACCGATTGGGTGGCGGGCGGCTGGGATCTGGATGATTCAATTCGGCTTGCTGATATCTTAAAAGATAAATGCGTGGATCTGATCGACTGTTCATCCGGCGGAAATGTTCCACATGCAAAAATACCTGTAGCTCCAGGCTATCAGGTAGGATTCGCCGAAGCCATAAAGAGGGCCGGAATGCCTAGTGCTGCGGTTGGATTTATCGTTAGCGCCCGACAAGCCGAAGACATCATTGCTCAAGGGCGGGCAGACCTGGTATTGCTAGCCCGGGAAATGCTGCGCGATCCGTATTTTCCAATGCATGCTGCCAAAGAGCTGGGAGTTGATGTCCAATGGCCAGTACAATATCAACGCGCAAAACCTCAGATTTAGGCATAAAAAAGCCCTGTTGGTTTGTGAACCAACAGGGTTGTATTCCAGAATGGCAAATTTCTATAAAACGGCCTGTAAAGGCGCTTTCGATGTATTAGAGTACAAACTTGCTGCCAAACTTTCATCAAGATAGTTTGACGAGTATTTTTTTTCAGCGGGGCCGTTAATAAACAAAGTTGTTTTGCCCTTAATAGCTTCAATTATTGATGCAGTAAGCTCTACCGGTACTGCCGGGCAACCATGGCTACGCCCCAGTCTTCCATGTTGATTAATAAAACTTTGGCTAACATATTCCGCACCATGTACTACTACAGCACGGTTTAATGCATTAGTGTTATAATTAGCATCCATGCCGTTCAGTTTAAGGGACAAGCCATGCTTTCCAAAATAAGTATTGCTTGTAATATAAAAACCCAAGCTGCTTTGGTGAGAATTTGCCAGGTTCGAAAAACTTGTAGCAAAATTACCTCCGCTACCTTGCCCATGTGCTACCAGAGTGTTAAAACGAACCTTCCTTGCAGCCAGGTCGATAATCCATAAGCGTTTTTGAGTGCTTGGTAAAGTAAAATCAACAATTGAAATAACTTCTTTGGCTGACGATACCAGGCTATGGCTTTTGAAATTATAGTAGCCGGTTAAAGCCTTTTTAAAGACATTATAGTTTAAGGCAGACTCCTTCAGGTTTGCTGCGGTATAAATCTCAGAAACATAACTGTCGAACATTGCAGATGTTGAAGGTTTCTCCTCTGTTGGATTTGTGTCCGGTTTAGTTTCAGGATGTTTAACTACAGTGTCTTTAACGGTGGTGGTATCGCTTAAATTCCAGGCGATTGCTGGTAAACTTAATGTTAGAAGTAAAAAGCTGGCTCCTCTAAAAATCCTTTTCCTCATATCCTTTTCCCAATAAATAGATGTAATGTCAGTCTTTTACGATAGGCGGTTGTTTTTTGTTTCTGATAATTTGCACAAAGATAAGGCCTTGTGCTTGAATATCAATTGGTTTAGTTCTATTAGAATGTCATTTTACTATAAGGTTTATAATAGAAGTATTTTTTTGAGGATTTTAAATTAAAGTATTATAATTGCCGGATATTAAAAAAGAGAATTTATAAACATGAAAATTAACCTAACACTTATCCTGATTCTCCTCACTGTAGGCGTGTATGCACAAAAAGTAACCGACGAATATTTTACATTCTGCAAGTTTTCCTCGCAAGGCGACACTGATAAAGCCATTGCCAGTGCTCAAAAAATTCTGCCTTTAGCCGATAATCTTGCACCCAAAACGAAGATCCTGTTTTATAACAGGCTGGCCAAAGTATATGAAACTAAAAACGATGCAGATAATGCGATATTGTATTACGAGAAAGTAGCCAGTCTGGCGCCTGATTATTACGTGGCGCACTTAGCCCTTGGGTACTTGTATTTGAAGCCTGCCAATGCACTGGCACCTAAAATTAATGGAGCAAAAGGGAATAGGCCTCTTTATGAAAAGTATATGGCAGAGTATAAAGGCTTCCTTAAAAAGTCGCTCCCTCACCTTGAAAAAGCCTACGCCTGCGACCCCAACGAGCAGGTGATGGATTTATTGAGAAAGTTTTCTAAGACGTTGAACCTTGCCGCTGAAGATAATGCTATAAAGAGCCGTGTTGAAGGGCTCGCAAAAAATTGTGTTACTCTTTTAACAGAAGACTAGCGGCTATGGCCCTTTGAACATAAAAAGCCATCCTTTGCGGGGATGGCTTTTTTATGTTAATTAACTAAAGATATTAATTCAATAGATTTTTCCAGCTCACTTTTTCGCTGATAATTCTGTCTAAATCGGCTATAGCAACTCTTTCCTGCTCCATTGAATCGCGGTAGCGGATGGTTACTGTATTGTCTTCTAAGCTCTGGTGGTCAACAGTGATACAGAAAGGCGTTCCAATTGCATCCTGGCGGCGGTAGCGCTTTCCAATAGCATCTTTTTCCTCATAAATTACATTATGATCTAGCTTCAAGCTATTCATAATCTCGCGGGCTTTTTCAGGCAAACCGTCTTTTTTAGTAAGAGGGAAGATCGCTGCTTTAACCGGAGCAAGGCAAGGATGTAGCCTTAATAGCGTACGGCTATCTTTTTTGTCTCCCTCGCTTAAATCCTGCTCTTCAAAAGCCGTCATTAATGTAAGAAGGAACATACGGTCAAGGCCGATAGAAGTCTCTACAACGTAAGGTACATAGTTTTGGTTGATCTCCGGATCGAAGTACTGGAGTTTTTTGCCAGAAAATTTTTGATGCTGGCTTAAGTCAAAATCCGTACGGCTATGGATACCCTCAACTTCTTTAAACCCAAATGGGAATTCGAACTCAATATCTACGGCAGCATTTGCATAATGAGCCAGTTTTGTATGGTCGTGGAACCGGTATTTCTCAGGAGAAGTACCTAAAGCCTTATGCCATTTTAAACGGGTATTTTTCCAGTAATCGTACCATTCCATTTCTGTACCAGGGCGTACAAAGAATTGCAGCTCCATTTGCTCAAACTCACGCATACGCATGATAAACTGGCGGGCAATTACCTCATTACGGAAAGCCTTGCCAATTTGCGCAATACCAAAAGGAATTTTCATCCTTCCTGTTTTTTGAACGTTCAGGTAGTTTACAAAAATACCTTGTGCCGTTTCTGGCCGTAAATAGATTTTATCAGACTCTTCAGCAATGGCGCCAATTTGGGTCGAAAACATCAGGTTAAACTGGCGCACATCGGTCCAGTTGCGAGTACCAGAAACAGGGCAGGCAATTTCATGCTCAACAATTAAGTCGCGCAGTGCGATAAGATTATCGCCTTTCAGCGCTTCATCCATAGCCAATTGAAGCTTTTCTGCCTTTTCTGCCTTGCCATCCTTTTCATAACGGGCAATTTTATCTTCCAAAAGCTGGTCTGCACGGTAACGCTTCTTAGAATCTTTATTATCAATCATGGGGTCGTTAAAACCGTCAACGTGGCCAGATGCCTTCCAGGTGGTTGGGTGCATGAAAATTGCGGCATCAATACCCACAATATTTTCGTGCATTTGCACCATAGATTTCCACCAGTAAGTTTTTATGTTATTTTTTAATTCGGCACCATTTTGGCCGTAGTCGTAAACAGCGCTTAATCCGTCGTAAATTTCGCTCGACTGGAATACAAATCCATACTCTTTAGCATGGGATATGACGTTTTTAAACAGTTCGTCGTTATTTTTGCTCATGATGCTGCAAATATAATTTGATTTGCGAATTATGATTTACGATTTGCGATTTAATTAGTAATGTGGCGTTAAAGTATTTTTTAATTCTAATTTTAGCTCTTCAAATTACCAGGAAAGCATCGTCAACTTAAAATTTGGATTGTGATTACAGTTAGCCAACTCACCAAAACATACGGAGAACAAAAAGCAATTAATGGCATTTCGTTCACGGCAGAACCTGGAAAAATTCTGGGTTTTTTGGGACCAAATGGAGCAGGCAAATCAACCACCATGAAAATCCTCTCGTGCTATATTCCCCCAAGCTCCGGAGGTGCAAGTTTATGCGGGTTTGATGTAGTTGAAAACCCCATGGAAGTAAGGCGTAATTTAGGCTACCTGCCGGAGCATAATCCCCTTTATCTGGATATGTACGTTAAGGAGGCGTTGGGTTTCATAGCTGATATTCATAAAGTACCTTCTAAAAATAAACGAATAGCTGAAGTAATAGAACAAACCGGGCTTGGAGTAGAACAGCATAAAAAGATATCTGCATTATCGAAAGGATATCGCCAGCGGGTAGGTATAGCGCAGGCAATTATTCACAACCCTGAGGTATTAATTCTCGATGAGCCAACGTCTGGCTTAGACCCCAATCAATTAATTGAAATACGGAGCCTGATAAAGCAGCTCGGAAAAACAAAAACTGTAATCCTCTCTACACATATCATGCAGGAAGTGGAATCTGTTTGTGATCAGGTAGTTATCATTAATAAAGGAGAGATTGTTGCCGACGATAGCCTTAATGGGCTTAAGCTTGCGCACGAAAATCAATCCCTGGAAAATATTTTTCTAAAGCTTACAAAGGCTGGTGCAAAATTGTAAATCTTTTATCTAAAACCGTTGGTGTAGTATGTGGTTATTGTACATATACTTCATTAACCCAAAAAATTTACGCACTATGAAAAAATTACTACTAATCACAGCAATTGCGTTGGCTCCTTTCTTAAAGGTTTCCGCGCAAACAGAACAAGGTAATATTCTCCTTGGAGGCGCAATAAGCTACGAGTCGGATAAAAACGACCTTGGTGACGATGATGATGATGCCGATGAGAATCTTACGATAATGCCGATGATTGGCTATTTTGTTAAAAATAATCTTGCGCTAGGCGCCGGAGTCGGTTATGCTT
>CBIHNR010000047.1:0-30300 GCA_966211215.1 uncultured Pedobacter sp. | reverse complement strand
TGCTTTTCTTTAATATTGGTATCGATTCCCATCGTTAAAACTTGATAAAAAGTAAGCAAAAATCAAGAAAAGAAAGATGCTTCTACGCTCAAGGCACCAGCGGGCCCGCCTTTCTTTTCAGCCCTACGCGCAGCTCTCCGCAACAACGGGCTGCAAGCGTTCAACGGAATTGCCTTCGAAGAATGTCATTTCCGCTTTCGGTGTTTGAAAAAAAATACAAAACTACCTATGACATAAACTTTGTTAAGGCGCATTGTCAGGCTGAGGCCCTCGAAGCCTTAAACTACAAGCCCTGAAATTCCGTTCCCCAAGGTCTAGCCTTCGACGGAGCTCAGCTGAGACAAGGCGCTCTCAATGGAATTGCTTACGACATTTTTATCGAAAGCCCTTAAAATTCGCTAAATTACCACTGCATCTTACGAGCCTTAAACCGACCCCTTATGCAATTTTTAATATTACCTTCAATTATTTTGCTTTTCAGCCTTACTACAAGTGTTTCTTATTCGCAGGATAGAAAACGCATTGTCAGCGAACGTGTAATAATTAAGAGCAATTTGTTCAATTTGCTTGCTAAGCGACCTGCTCTCTCCATAGAGAAAGCATTTAATACTTCCATGAGTTCAGAAATTTCATTTGTTCAGGGGAAGTTTAACAGTGTTTTGTTTACTGATAAATACAAGTACAATGGATTTTTAATAAGAATAAAAAAGCATTTCAATGAAATGGAAACATCAAGCCTAAACCCGTATTTGGGAATTTATGCTGGAAATCTAAAACGGGACATCCAGCGCGAAGGATATATAGACAAGTCCGGCTTTGTTGGCTATTCAGCGAAAGATTTTGCTACAAATTCGATTAGAAGTGGTGCATCTGGAGGACTTTCCTATATTACCCGGAACTACTTCATCTTCGACATGCAAACCAGCTTGGGATACGGAAGATATTTTAATGTTAAAAGATCAAACGACAAGGCAAATGCAAAAGGATACCTGGACGCTCAACTTTGGTTCTCCCTGGGCTATTGTTTCTAAATCCTAATAGAGTAAAAGTAACAAAATCAACAATTTCTGTTAAATGACCGACCATCGTACCGATAAAATTACACCCTTTCTACTTGGCCCGTATCACTACATCCGCCCCCTTCAGGCCGTTTCCTTCTACAGATAATTTGATATTTCCGGCTAATGTTTTCGATTGTACCAGCACCACCAGCTTTCCATTAAACAACTTCATGGTTGGCAAGTGAAATTGTTCCAGAGAAGTAGCATCGCCATTGCAGGCCGCCCTGAAAATACCATTGCCAGTTACCCTGAATTTTAATTGATCATTTACAGTAGGGCAAGGATTGCCTTTTTCATCAAGCACAGAAACAGTAACGAATGAAATATCCTTTCCATCGGCATCGATAACTGTACGGTCTGGATCAAGCACTAGCTGATATGGCTTACCGGCTGTTACTATTGCCTTCTCTGCCGCGGGCTTTCCATTCTTATCGTAAGCAACTACTTTAACAGTTCCGGGTTCGTATTTTACGTCCATCCACATTAACCGATAACGACTTTGGGGGCTGGAGTTGTTTTTCTTTTGCACGCCTATGCTCTTACCATTAATAAAAAGCTCGGCACTGTCGTAGTTGGTATACACAAAAACAGGAGTTGTTTGCCCTTCCCTGCCTGGCCAGTTCCAATGCGGTAGAATATGCAGGGTATTGTCAGTAGTGTTCCACTGGCTACGGTACAAATAAAATCGGTCTTTAGGTAAACCCGCTAAATCGTTAATACCAAAATAAGAACTCCGTGATGGCCAGAAGTTATCGTACGGTGTAGGTTCTCCAAGATAGTCAAATCCTGTCCACACGAACTGGCCTATAGTCCAAGGTTTGGTATCCTGAAGAATAAAATCATCTTCCGGCAGGTTAGACCAGCTACAATATTCCATATCATAAGAAGAGCATTGATGATCGTCATATTGCTTTTCAGCTCCTTTTACCACAGGGAATTTATATACCCCCCGCGAACTTACAGTCGACGCCGTTTCTGATCCAAGAATAAAACCTTGCGGGAACTGTTTAAAGGCATCTTCATATAAATGAGTGCGGTAATTCAGTCCCGGAACATCCAGAATTGCTCCAAAGCCAGAAGCCATTGTCGCTTTTACCTGGTCCATACCAACGGTTACAGGGCGCGTTGGATCCTCCCGGTGGAAAATTTCCTGCAACCACTTTGCACGTTTAACCCCATCTGATCCCCATTGGTCAGGAACCTCGTTTCCAGAACTCCACATTACAATGCAAGGATGATTACGGGTTGCATGTATCAGATTAACCACATCCTTTTCAGCATCGGTATTGAAAAAGCGGTTATATCCATTTTTAACTTTAGGCTTTGCCCACTCATCAAAAGTCTCTGCCAGGAACATAAAGCCCATTTCATCGCATAGTTCCAGTTGTTCCAGCGATGGCATGTTATGTGAGCTTCGGATAGCATCGCAGCCCATATCCTTCAAAATTCTTAACTGCCTTTTCAATGCAGCCACGTTTATTGCCGAACCCAAGGGGCCCAGGTCATGGTGCAGGCATACCCCTTTAAACTTGCGAGCCTTACCATTTAAGCTAAAGCCCGTACCGGGTTTATAACTAATTTCCCGAATCCCGAAACGGGTTGTGGTTTCATCCTTTAACACATTTCCCTGGTATAATCTGGTAACTGCTTTATAGAGATGGGGAGTTTCCGGACTCCATAATTGAGGATTGGAAACGGCTATATTCTGATCAAATTCTTTCCCGAAAAGCGTTTGAGTTTTATCGGAAGCAATGGTATCTCCTTTTGCATTTAAAATATATGTTTGCAGGCGAAGATTTTCCCCTGAGACTTTAGTTTTAATATTTACTTTGGCAAGATCCTGGGAGATAAATGGGGTTGTTATGTAGGTTCCCCACTGGTTGATGCTCTCCTGATTTTTAACAATTAGCCGCACTTTGCGATACAATCCCGCCCCCGGATACCAGCGCGATGAAAGCCCCTTATTGCTTAAATGGACAGCAAGCGTATTTTGCATACCGGCTGCTATTTGCTTGGTTATATCAAAATAGAAATAATTATAGCCATAGTTCCACTCTCCTACCTTTTCTCCATTGATATAAACCTTCGGTTCGCTCATTGCACCTTCAAACAAGATGAGCACTTTCTGTCCTGGCTTATAACTCGGAAGCGTAAAATAATTACGGTACCAAGCTTCGCCAATGTAGGGCAAAGACCCTGTTCGCCCGGTTTTCTCAGTAGGTACTTTTTCTCCATTTTGTTCAATAGCAACTACCTGTTTATCTATTTCTTTATCGAAAGGCCCGTAAATGGCCCAGTCGTGAGGCACTGTAACAGTTTGCCACTTTTTGTCATTGAATTCCCTTTTATGGGCATTATCACTATTTCCCTTAAAAAATTTCCAGTTTGAGGTAAGTTCTGTAACTACCCTTTCCTGAGCAAATAAACAGGAGATTTTAAATAAGAATGGCAAAGCCAGGGCTGAAACAATAAGTGCTCTTCGCATTTTCGACGGTATCCTAAGTATATGTTTTATGGTTATTAGCGGGTAAAATTAGGAGAGAACATTAAAGTCCCTAAGGATTTTTGTTCGCAATCACTGATACAATTGTACGGAAATCTAAGCTCTTTATAACTGCATGGCACTAGATCTGCGAATATCTTTTACGGACTGACAGTAGGAGAAATATATCATGCACTAGTTTTACATCAACCAAAAACAATAGAATGATTACAGGCGTTAATCAAAAAGCCAACCTGTATCAGTTATTCTGGATACAAAGTGCTGACACCTTAAATTTTAGTAAGATGTTTAACAAAAATCCAAAAGCCATGAGTAGAGAGAAGAAAAAATCAACGGCAACTGTGAGCAAAAAGGGGCCGTCGGAATACCAGAAAGAAAAAGCAATGGCAAGCCATATTCGTGTAAAACCGCATTGGTCTAGCAATGCAAATACAGATGCCCATAAAAGCAATACTAACGACAGGCAGGGCAATAAACAAAGTAATAAATACTAAGATTTCAGTAACATTTAGAGCAGCCTAATTTGTGGGAGGAAACACTCCTTAGTTCGGTCCATTCTTTCCAGTTACAACTTTACATTAGGAAAGAAAGAAGGCAAAGAATGGCCCGAACTGGACACCTCCTTTGTTCAGTCTTTTTCAATAAAACAATTAAATTTCTACCTGTACTTTTTGCATCCTCATTGTGGATGTTTCTCCTGCTGCCTACCTACCTTTTGGTGGAATCACTTCATGGAGCAATAGTTAACTGCTGTGGCCATAAATATGGTTATTCACCCTAGCAGCGCAAACTTTTTTTACAGGTGGTTTGAATTTGAGCCGGTATACCCGGTTTTAAAGTTCTTTCATTGGGCCAGGATCATTAAGCTGAGAAAAATGCGAATTAATTTGCTTAAAATATTCCAAAAGGCTCATTTGCAATCTTTTATGTCATCTAAGAATCCTCTTAACACAGTGTCCCACTTTATTTGATAATAAATAGTTGTTTGCCAATTTATTAAACTACCTTTATAAAATATTAATAATACAATGCAAAAAGGAACAGTAAAATTTTTTAATGTAACTAAAGGTTTCGGATTTATTACACCTGCATCAGGTGGCAGTGAAATCTTTGTTCATTCTACAGGACTTATTGACAATATTCGTGAAAATGATACTGTTCAATATGAGGTGGAACAAGGCAGAAAAGGCCCTAACGCGGTAAATGTAAAAGTAGCTTAATAACTATATAGTATTAATCGTAAAGCATTTCCACAAATGGTGGAAATGCTTTTTCATTTTATAACGGCTTGTTCTTAAATTTTTCCCCAATACATCCATATTTACAATATTGGATTAACTGAATAAATCTTCATCTCCGGAAATCCCAGGTAAACGGCATACCAGTTAATCGCATCCTTTATCAAAGCCTCACTCTGATTCTGATATCCTATGGTTTCGAATGCGAGAATCTCCCCATAATTATCGCCGTAGAAATGCACTTCGCTTTTATTGGGTTTAAAAAGTTCGTCCTTTTGATTAAAGACCTGAATCCTCAGATTAATACTTCGCTCGCAAATTATATCACGTTGTTGGGGCATGCCACCCTGAAGGCATTCAAAATTCATAGTATGGGAGGTAATTATATTAAACAATCAGATTATGGCTTTGTTCCACCGCCCCAACAATTAGGATCCCTCTATTTCTGGTTAGCCCTTTAGTTGCAAAGCGATTTTTTGAAGAAGCTCGGTTAATACTTCTAGCTTAAATGGCTTAGTGATAAAATCATTCATCCCTGCCTGCAAACAAATCTCTTTATCCTCGGGCAATGCATTGGCCGTCATGGCAATAATTACCGGCTGGCTTAAGTTCCTATCCGAGCGAATTGCCTTAGTTGCGTCGATTCCATCCATTTCGGGCATTAACATATCCATTAGTATAACGCTATAGGAATGCGTTTTTTGCATATCCTTTAATAAAGTTAATGTTGGAGCTTAAAGGCAGTGCAAAATGTTCAATACGCTTACTGCCTTTGGCAATAACGAACAGGCCAGAATCTGAACCAAACCATACGTTATCTGCAGAATTTTCAAAAATGTCGTGTATAGCGCTTCTCAGTTTCAGAAGTATAGTTATCTGCGGACTTAAGTTCTCCTTTAAGTTTGTCAAACAATGCCACCCCTTCAGTTTGTGTTCCTATCCAAAATCTATTCTGAGAATCTTCGAGTATGGAGAATACAGGCGGAAAAGCCTTTAAAGAGTTGCTTGAATACGTGGTATAATGCCTGAATTTTTTAGTTTTTGTATCTAATTTATCTAAGGCTCTTCTGGAATTAGCTATCCAAATAACATCTCCTGTTTTTTCGTTGTAGAAATCTTTGATCAAATCGGAATACGGGCCCTTGTCGCCATCAGAATCCTTTCTATAATGTATAAATTTTTTCTGTATTTCAAATGCCCTCCTGCAAATCGCCTAAATACAAAAACTTGTGTACACAGTAGCTTGCTTGAGAATGATGCTGAAGGAACAAAATAGGTTTGGTTTGATAAAAATTTGTCAGCATGGCTATAAATCACGTTCGGCCCCTATAATAACCTACTTTAGCGCTGGCAAGCATTGGCTGCAACTAATACACGCGAATTGTGCCCGTTATTGATAAAGAAGATTAAGGAAATAACATGGACTTGAGAAAGCATTACCAAAATCTTTACGAAGACTCGCTTGAAAAAATTAAATCTGATAACTACCAGATAGATAATCTTATTGATTCATTCCCGGATAACAGGTTTGGGCTCACACTTATAATTCGGCCAAGCGCCACAGTAAAGAATGAGATTCAGAAATTTTTAAAGCGCTTAAAGTCGGTTGAACCGAATCAATACTATTATCCAAATTCAGACATCCATGTTACTGTGATGTCGATTATTTCGTGTTATAATGGATTTGATTTAAGCCAAATTAATCCAACAGATTATGTGAATGTCATTCAGAATAGCCTGAAAAACTTAACATGTTTTGAAATTGAGTTTGATGGGGTAACGGTTTCCCCTTCATGCATTATGGTACAAGGTTTCTTGAATAATAATACTTTAAACTTTATTCGGGATAAGCTGAGATTGAACTTTAAACAATCTGAGTTGGAGCAAACTATTGATAAAAGATATTCAATACAAACTGCTCATTCCACTATTTCCCGACTGAGAAAACCACTTACGAAAAAGGCGGAATATCTTGAATTAATTGAAGAATATAGAAGTTTTAATTTTGGCAAATTTCCGGTTGAAACCTTGGAGCTGGTATATAATGATTGGTATCACAAAAAGGAGCACATAAAAGAGCTGCATAAATTTAAGCTTTGAATAAATGCTATTAAGTTAAGCTGTTGGTGCAAAAACCTACTAAACGATTACCCGGAGTAAATTTCCGGACAATCGTTTCAACTAAACCTATTTTTCAGGATGATCGTCGGCGTGGCCGGAATCAGGCGCAATTGAATTGTCATGGCCGTCTTCAAGGCCACCATAGGTTTCTTCAAAGTCATCTCCAGTATCTGGTGCCGGCCTGTCTTCTTCCTCATCAGAATCTTTGGATTTTCCATTGCCAGGAGTTTTAGGCCCTTTGCTCAGAAATATAGAGTCTTCATTATCTAAAAATATTTCGCTGTGTATCATTTTCTTTAACTTAATTAGAGGCTTTCGCTAATATTCAAATGGATAAGTTTCAGGCACTTTATGTTCGTTAGGATGTACGTGTAGAGGATGGAGGGCTTTAGTTTTATCAATATAGATAAATGCGTCGTAGCGGGAACTGAGTTTGGAAGGGACATAATTTCCGTGTTTTTCATAAGCCGGATTATAAACAACACCTATTGCTCTATGTGGCATTTTTTCACTAAATCGATCGCTTTCGCCATCACGGTTAAATATCAGTAGCCGGTTTTCTTCAGATTCCTGATGTAGCAGGAACTCAACACTTCCGGGCCTAGCTTCCGGCACAATCTTTTTTTGCATTGGTGAACCCCAATTATCGCCTGCAATTACCCAACCGGAATAAGAGCCAAAACCAACCAATACAGTATCCTCCTCACCCTTTTGCTCGCGCACAAGCTGACCAATATTGATATCTCCAGATTTTACCATATTGGTAAACCGGGCATCGCCGATGTGAGTATTGTGCTCCCAAACAATCGCCTTTGCACCTACACCATGGAACTTCAGCAAGCGGTTCAAAGTTTGCATCATGTGATTATCCCTTAAGTTCCAGGTATTTATACCCATACTAACCATGTTTCGATAGTACCTTTCGGCATTTACTGCTATTTCGGCATTCTGGCGAGTATTTAAAGCAGCTTCAGGGTCATGGTTATAAACTGCGGCTTTAGTTCGGATTTCAGCCAATAACTTTATTACAGATTCCTTACAAGATTTCTCCATCGAATACTGCGCCTTAGCGTAGCGATGCTCGTCTTCTCCATACGGCTCAAAGCACTTTATAGCCTTGTCCGCAAACTGCGCAGCATGAGGATCATTTTTTGAAAGATAATCCATCAAGGCATTCATAGACTCCCAAAGGCTATACACATCAAGCCCATAAAAACCCACTTTTTTATTGGCAGGAAGGTGAGTATTGTATTCTTTAAGCCAGTCAATTAAAGCAACTATTTCCCAATTTGCCCACATCCATGTAGGCCAGCGGTCGAATCCCTTTAATAGATCAACAGCCTTTTTATCCTGATATTCATAACCTTTAATAAAACGGTTAATCCTGTAGCAATCGGGCCAGTCGCCTTCAACCGCAATAAAATTGAAATCTTTTTCCAGTATCAGCCTCTTCGAAATGGCGGTCCGCCAGGTGTAGTATTCATGTGTGCCATGTGATGCTTCGCCGAGCAATACATGATGAGCATCTCCTATCCTGCCCAGCAACGGATCAAGGCTACTTAACCTTTTAAGCCTATAGCTTTTTTCTGCACCAATGTTTGATGCTGTCCACCAATCAAACAAACTTTTCGTTGCCATATTCAAACCTCCCTCATCCCTTTAAAAGGAACCTACTCCGCCAAAAATTGTTTAATCTTTTTAAGGCCAGCCCCAAATCCGGGCAGAACTTCGCAGAACATCTAAGAACCTAATTTGTTTATTTGATACATCTGAAATGAAACCATGACAACAATTGTGGAAAAAGAAAGGAAGGATAGGGTAAAATCAAAAGATGTGAAAACGTCGGAGACTTCCTCAACGAAATCTAAAAAGAAAGCAGTTCAAAAAAGTCTTTCAAATAGCTATAATGAATTTAAAGAATTTGAGGGCAGGCAATATTCGGGTATGCAGATTGGCAGAAGCCATCACTGGAATTATGATCAGGGTGATTGGAAAGAAACCAAGATAACACCGGATTTGTGGGAAATTTCGTATGCCGTAACCAAACGCAGAAAGGGACGTGCACCCGAAGGATCTGGGGTGCCTGTAGGCACCGAATACCATTGGTATATTCTTGCTCATCAAAATGTAAAGAAGCTAAATGCCAATGACTACACAACGTCCATGACTGGCTTGAAATTTAAGCTTGCGCATAAAAGAGCCGATAAAGATAAATGGAGCCTTTCTGGCCCCACCCAACGCAAGCATCTTGTTAAATTTCTTAAAAGCATAATTGCCCAGCTTGAAGAAGACCCTGTACCTCTTGAGTTCGAATATAATGGTAAGAACTACAAAGGAGAAGGGGTACCGATTACAGAAACTTGCAACGACGATGTTTGTTACCAGCTGGCAATTAGCCTTAACGATACCAATATGGGCATTATCCGCTGTGCGAAAAGCGGATGGAAAATGGACGGTATTGAACAAGGCTTAGTAGAGGCAATTGGCAACGAAATATTTCTTTACTATGAATAGGATATACTGAAATATAATCTGTTTTAGCCACCTATTAATCTGGCAACAGCGAAAGCCGCAGCAGCAGCCAGCGTTCCAATAAGCGTTACCTTTACCGCACCGGCAAGAAGCGGCTGCCCTGTTACCTTGCTTTTAAAGTAGCCAAAAGTAAACAAGCAGGCAACAGTTATAAGCGCAGAGATTTTAAGCCCTTCTGTAGGGGTGTTTGTTAAAAAATAAGGTACCAGGGGAATTATACCACCAACAACATAAGAAAGCCCTATATTAAGCGCACTTTTACGAGCCCGGTTTGCATCGGGTTTTTCGAGTCCTAACTCATACTTCATCATAAAATTCACCCATTTGTCCTTATCCTTTGCCAGTTCATCGGCTAACATATCTTGCGCTGCCTTGCTCAAGCCATACTCTGCAAAAATTTCCTTAATCTCAGCCTTTTCGCGCTCGGGCACAGTGTCTACCTCGTCATATTCTCGTTTAAGTTCCGAGGTATAGTGTTCCTGCTCAGTTTTCCCAGCCAAAAAACCTCCTAAACCCATAGCAATAGATCCCGCTATTATTTCGGCCATACCGGCAGTTGTTACAATGTCATTATCAGATACGGCGCTGCTCATTCCTGCTGCCAATGCAAAGGGGACAGTTAGGCCATCACTCATTCCAATAACAACGTCGGTTATAAAGTCAGAGCTTTTTAGGTGAGTTTCTATATGAGCTGTTTGCATCAGGCTAAAATATAATTAATGCAAAGATATATGGTGTCGATTACAGCCGCGTTAAGGAAGGCCATGCAATTATAAAATCCCTTGCAAAAAACGTTATTGTTTTAAAATTTGTTGATTGCGTGCAATGCCTTATGCAATATTCGCAAACAAACACCGGCAAAATGCTGTTACAACTTATTTTAACATTAATAGTTAAAGAACCCTATCCTATCAGGCAATTGATCTGCATTATTGATCTATTACTTTAAATTAAGAATTACGTCCAGCTGAATGATTCTCATAGTTGATGACAAGCCAGAAAATATCTTCTCTTTAAAAAAGATATTAGAGCTTAATGATTTTCAGGTTGACACTGCCTTTTCGGGAGAAGAAGCTTTAAAAAAAATCCTAAAAAACACATATACCCTAATTATACTTGATGTACAAATGCCGGGAATGGATGGCTTCGAAGTTGCAGAGTCTATTTCGGGCTATAGCAAATCGAAAGAGATTCCTATTATCTTTCTATCGGCGGTAAATACTAATAAGCGTTTTATTACAAAGGGCTACCAAACAGGAGCCATGGATTACATCAGCAAACCTGTAGACCCAGATATTTTACTGCTCAAAGTAAAAACGTTTTATCGACTTTACGAACAAGCCCGCGAGCTAAATGAAATTCAACAAGTGCTAAGGCAGGAAATTGAATTCAGAAAGCAGGCGCAAAGCGAATTAAAAGAACGTGTGCAGGAACTGCGCTCTACCCTGGAAACTATTCCCCAGGTGGCATTTACGGCAAAGAACGATGGAAAAATTGAGTTTGTTAACCAGCAATGGTTTAATTATGCCGAAGATGATGACGAGTTTCCACCATCGCACCCCGAGGATAGTGATATTCAGGAACAATGGAATGAGGCGATTGCCAATGGCACTCCTTTAAACATAGAAGCTAGGATAAAAAGAGTAAAAGACCAGCAGTATTATCATCATTTGCTGAGGGCTACGCCTGTAAAAGAGGGCGAAAAAGTAGTTAAATGGGTAGGTACCTTTACCGATATTGAGGAACAAAAAAAGGCAGAAAAGCGTAAAGATGAATTTTTAAGCATTGCCAGCCACGAATTAAAAACACCTCTTACCAGCATTATGGCTTACTTGCAATTGCTTGAACGCTCCATGGATAGCGATAAAGAAAGTAAGGGAACCGAAGCCACTCGTTACCTGCATAGAACACAGGCACAATTAGACAAACTGCATGGCTTGATTGCTGACCTGCTCGATATTTCAAAGATTGAAAGTGGCAAAATGATGTTTAACAAAAAGCCTTTCGAATTTGAGCCCTTGTTTAATTCTGCACTGGATATAATCCGGCAAACCAATCCTGATTATACCATAGTTGCCAAAGGCTGCCCAAAGGCGAAAATTTTCGGCGATGATGTGCGGGTAGAACAGGTACTTATCAATTACTTGACCAATGCCATTAAATATTCTCCGGATAATAAAGAAGTTACCGTTGAAACTCGGATAACGGACGGCGGGCAGCTTAAGGTTTCGGTAATTGACCATGGCGTGGGAATACCTGAAGACAAACAGAGTTTCGTTTTTAAAAAATTTTATCGTGTGGAAGAAAGCTCTCACCGTTTTCAGGGATTGGGGCTCGGTTTATACATCTGCTCTGAAATCATTCGCAGGCATAATGGCACCTTTGGCGTTGTAAGTAAAACCGGAATAGGTTCTGAATTTTATTTTACTTTTCCTATCTTTCAATAAACCGTTAATTAACAGAATAAACGTTAATGAAACAATCAGCTACCAGAAATCTGCAATTTGGGTATGGCTTATCATTATTTTTGTTACTGGTAAGCTCAATCGCATCGTTTTTCAGCATCCAGAACCTACTCGAAAGCGCCCGGCAGGTAAACCATACCAGCCAGGTAATCAGGGAGCTAGAAAACACCATATCTATTTTAAAGGATGCCGAAACGGGGCAAAGGGGCTACCTTCTTACCGGGCAAAAACAGTTCTTAGACCCCTACAATGGCGCTTTTGGCAGGGCAAAAACCGCTATCAATCATGTGAAGCGGCTTACAAAAGACAGTTTTATACAACAACGTAATTGTGCCAAATTAGAAATTGTTGTACTGGAAAGGTTAAAGCGCCTTTCTGAGTTGCTTAATTTTAAAAATCAACGCAGGGAGGTGTTAGCCGACGACATGGTTCAGGGCAAAATTCACATGGATAATGCCAGGAGGATTGTGCAAAATATGGTGAGTATGGAGCAGGAGCTATTGCAGTCGCGGACAACCAGGATGAACGAATTTGCGAACTTTACTCCGATAATTATTCTTCTTGCGGCGGCGATGTCCATCGTTATCACCCTTGTTTCCTATTTCAGGGCTAGAAATGATTTTGAAAAAAGAGCCCAGCTTTACGCCGAACTTCTTAATCAAGAACGGGAAACAACGAACCGTATACTTCTGATTGAAGGCCTGGCTGATAAAATTTCTAAAGGTGATTATGAAATCAGAATAGAAGATAAGGAAGAAAAAGATAGCCTGGGCAGCCTAGCCTTTTCATTAAATAAAATGGCAGAATCTTTAAAAGAATCCTTTGGGGCATTATCCAGCAAAGAATGGTTACAAACAGGGATTGCAGGCCTGAATGAAACAATGGTTGGCGAAAAAAATATTGAAGTCTTGACAGCCGATATTTTGGAGTATATAGCCAATTATACCGGCAGCCAGGTAGGTGCCTTCTATCTTACAAATGAAACAACTGAATACCTTAGCCTCTGCAGCGGTTATGCCTTGAAAAGAGAAAAAAATGATAAAATTGCTTTAGGCGAAGGGCTTGTTGGACAGTCGGCCTTAACGCAAAAGGAAATCACACTAGATAACATTGAAAATGGCAACATTACAATAAGTTATGCTACAGGGGAGGCAAAGCCAGGAAATATCTTCCTACTCCCGATACTTCATGAAAACATTCTTTGCGGTGTTATTGAAATAGCATCAATTAAGCCCTATTCAAGCCTTGAAAAAGAATATTTACGCAGCATTGCTTACAGTATTGGTATTGCTGTAAATTCTGCACAAAGCCGGCGTAAAATGCAGCTGTTGCTTGAGGAGACACAAACTCAGGCAGAAGAGCTGCAAACTCAACATTCCGAATTGGAAAATCTGAATACTGAACTTGAAGCGCAAGCCCAAAAACTTCAGGCATCAGAAGAAGAGCTTAAAGTGCAGCAGGAAGAGTTGCTTGAGGCTAATCTAGAGCTAGAAGAACGCAGTAAGAATCTTGTTGAGAAAAATCAGCTTATTGTGGAACGGAATCTCGAAATCCAGTCTAAAGCGGAAGAACTTGAATTGAGCACAAAATACAAATCCGAGTTCCTGGCTAATATGTCGCATGAGTTACGAACCCCTTTGAACTCCATCCTGTTGCTATCACGCTTAATGTATGAAAATACAGAGCAAAACCTAACCGAAGAGCAGATCGAATACGCCAAAGTTATTCAAAGCTCGGGAAATGGCTTACTTGCCCTTATTGACGAAATCCTGGACCTTTCAAAAATCGAGGCCGGAAAAATGGACCTTGAATTCGCAGAAACAAACATCAAGGATATTGTGAGCGATATGAAAGGCCTGTTTACGCCTATTGCCCGCCAAAAAAACCTGGATTTTACCTTCGAAATAGCGACAGATGCGCCAGCCACCATTGTTACTGATAAATTAAGGCTGGAACAAGTATTAAAGAACCTGCTGTCAAACGCTTTAAAATTCACGTACCAAGGTTCTGTAAATGTATCCATCAACCATCCGGGCAATAAATCGCTTATTACATTTAGCGTAAAAGACACAGGAATCGGCATCCCCGCAGACAAACAACAGCATGTATTTGAAGCCTTCCAGCAAGCAGACGGCTCTACACGCAGAAAATTTGGCGGTACCGGCCTTGGCCTGTCTATAAGCAGGGAACTTACCCGACTTTTGGGTGGCGAAATTACTTTGATTAGCGAGCCGGATAAAGGCAGTGAGTTTATTGTGACTTTACCCATAAGCCCTGATGTTGCGGTTTTGCAGGATAAAAAAGACCTGATTTCACAAACCGCTGCCCGCAAAGTTGCGCCGGTACCATCCCCAATTTCTGAAGAACCGAAGCCTCAGCGGTTTGTGGTCGATAGCATCCCTCCGCCCGTTCCCGATGACAGAGACAAGATTGTAAAGGATGGCCACACTGTGTTGATAATCGAAGACGATACTAATTTTGCTAAAGCATTATTGGAATTTACCCGCAAAAATGGTTATCAAGGCATTGTGGCGGTACGTGGCGACCAAGGTATTGAGATGGCGCAAAAATACAACCCTATTGCTATACTTTTAGATATCCACCTGCCAATTAAAGATGGATGGGAAGTGATGGATCAATTAAAAAGCAACCCAGCTACCAAGCATATTCCGGTACATATTATGTCTTCGGTAGAAGCTAAGCGTGAAAGTATCACCAAAGGCGCGGTCGACTTTATCAACAAGCCGGTGGCTATTGAGCAGATGCAGATAATGTTTAGCAAGCTGGAAGATGCCCTAAACCGTAATCCTAAAAAAGTATTAATTATAGAAGAGAATGCAAAGCATGCACAGGCATTATCTTCTTACCTGGCTTCTTTCAATGTAAACTCTGAAATAAGAGAGTCGGTTGCAGAAAGCGTTTCGGCACTTCAAAACGGAGTAGATTGTGTAATTCTCGACATGGGTATCCCCGGCAAGAATGGCTATAAGACTCTTGAGGCGGTGAAAAAAAATAAAGGGCTTGAAAATCTTCCAATAATTATTTTCACTGGCAAGAATCTTTCTAAAGCCGAAGAAGCTAAACTTAAACAATATGCGGACAGCATAGTATTAAAAACTGCACACTCATACCAACGTATTTTAGACGAGGTTGCTCTCTTTCTGCATTTGATACAAGAAAAACATGCGTCAAACAACGGCGTAAAGAAAAATATGCCCGGACCGGATGAGGTGCTTAAAAACAAAACAGTTCTTATAGCCGATGACGATGTGCGCAACATTTTCTCGCTAACTAAAGCATTGGAGCAGGTTAAAATGAAAGTACTTTCGGCAACCGACGGCAAAGAAGCCTTACGTTTATTGGACGAAAACCCTGAAACAGATGTTGTTTTAATGGACATGATGATGCCAGAAATGGACGGATACGAAAGTATTACCCGCATCAGAAAAAACCTTAAGTATAAAAATTTGCCCATTCTGGCTGTTACCGCCAAGGCTATGGTAGGCGACCGTGAAAAGTGTATCAAAGCCGGAGCCTCTGATTATATATCAAAACCGGTTGATATAGACCAGTTAGTCTCTTTATTAAGAGTATGGTTGTACGATAAACAATTTTAATATGCAGGTTTTATTAATTGACGACGATACCAGGAACATCTTTGCCCTTAAAGCCGTTCTAAAGGCCAAAGGGCTTGAATGCATAGCGGCTACCAGCGCCGAAGAAGGCCTGGGAATACTTAATCGCAGCAATAACAATATTGGCATTATTCTTATGGATATGATGATGCCCGATATGGATGGTTATGAAGCTATTTCGCAAATTCGGAAAAGCGAGATATATTCAGATATTCCAGTTGTGGCGGTAACGGCCCAAGCAATGGTTGGCGATAGAGAAAAATGCCTCGAAGCCGGCGCTAATGCCTATATTTCCAAACCCGTTAACGTAGATACGCTGATGGCAGTTTTAAAGGATTATTTGAATTAGATATGCTGGATTTAATCAAAGCTGTAGAGGATGAAGATATTAAATTGTTGCTAAATGATTTACTGACTCTTTATGGCTATGATTTTACAGACTATTCTAAAGCATCGATAAAACGCAGGATAAACCGCCTTTTTACCTTAGACCGCTTTCCTAGTTTTGCGGAGTTCAGGTACCGCCTAAAAAATGACCCAGCCTATGTAAGGCGCTTTATCGAACAAATCACGGTGCCGGTTACAGAAATGTTTCGCGACCCTATATTTTACCAGGTTTTGCGGGAAGAAGTATTGCCAACTTTAGGCACTTACCCATTTATACGCATTTGGCATGCCGGTTGCGCCACCGGCGAGGAAGTTTATTCGATGGCTATTATGCTTAAGGAAGCTAACCTCCTGCATAAATCGCTCTTATACGCCACCGACATTAATCCGGAAGTTCTGGAAAAAGCAAGGAAAGGGATCTTTCAGTTAAGCCAAATGAAACAATATTCAGAAAATTATATTGCATCAGGAGGGAAAAATGAATTTTCTGCTTACTATTCTGCCAATTACGACGTGGCTAAATTCGATCAAACATTGAGCAACAAAATGATTTTTGCTACTCATAACCTGGTTTCAGACAGGTCTTTTAACGAATTCCAACTCATATTGTGCAGAAATGTACTCATATACTTCGATAGGAACTTGCAATCGCGGGTATTTCAATTATTTGATGAGAGCCTGGATAATTTGGGATTTCTGGCCCTAGGCTCTAAAGAAACCATTCGTTTTTCGAGCATTGCCCCCAAATTTAAACAGGTTGGCACCAAAGAAAAAATATGGAGAAAGATAGCCCCTCACAACGCATCGAAGCTTTAATTATCGGAGGTTCGGCGGGTAGCCTCGAAGTTATTTTGCAAATGCTCCCCAAACTTCGTAAAGCGCTGTCATTTGCCATAATTATAGTAATCCATCGCAAAAGCAGCTTGGATTCAACTCTTACAGGCCTTCTCTCTTCTCGCACAATTTTACCAGTTAAAGAGGCTGAAGAAAAAGAGCCTATCCTGCCGGGAAATATTTATATAGCACCAGCAGATTACCATCTGTTAATTGAAAGCGACCGTAGTTTCTCTCTTGATTTTTCAGAAAAGATACTTTACTCACGCCCTGCGATAGATGCAACGTTTCAAACCGCAGCAGATGTTTACCGCCAACACCTTGCTGGCGTCCTGCTTTCTGGCGCTAATGCCGACGGAGCTTCAGGCTTGCTAAGTATTCAAAAAGCCGGTGGTATCACTTTGGTACAAGACCCTGCCGATGCGGAGATAAATTACATGCCCAATCAGGCGCTTGCACGATTAAGGCCAGATTATATCCTGAGCAAATCAAACCTGGCTGAATTTATTAATAGTTTATCTGCCAACTAAATAAACGGGAATAAAAAAAGCCCCCGATATGCATCAAGGGCTCGTATTTTGTTATGCTTTCGTTAAGAAGAGTAAACGCTTTTTATATCTTCCCGCAAATTATATTTTGAAGCCATTACCTCGCCATAAGCGCCGGCAGTGCGTATCGCTATTAAATCTCCCCGGAATGACTCAGGCATTTCAACCTCTTTGCCAAAACAATCTGTTGACTCGCAAATCGGGCCAACAATATCGTAATTCACAACCTCACCTTCCTTCCTCGAAATATTTTCGATTTTATGGTAAGCCTGGTAAAGCGCTGGACGCATCAGCTCCGTCATTCCCGCATCTAAAACCAGAAAGTGCTTTTTAATGCCATTTTTAACATATAAAACCCTGCTGATAAGCGTTCCTGAATGGGCAACTAAAGCCCTGCCCAACTCGAAATGAACCTCCTGCCCTGGCTTGCGCTCCAAAAACTGATCAAATATTTTAAAGTACTCCTCAAAATCAGCTATTGGTTTTTCATCCGGATGATGGTAATCAATCCCTAGGCCTCCGCCAACATTCAGAACTTTAAGGTTAAAACCACGCTCATCAAACCAGCTATGTATTTCGTTAGCTTTTACGCATAAGCTTTTAAATGCAGTAAGGTTAGTTATCTGCGAGCCTATATGAAAATGAATACCAACTAATTGAATATTTGGCAGTTCCTTTAGCGCATCGGTACAAGCATGCAGATCCCATTGATTTATACCGAATTTATTTTCTTCTAAACCTGTGGTAATATTGTGATGGGTGTATGCATCCACATTCGGGTTAATACGCAATGCTACCTTGGCAGTTTTTCCAACTTTTGCAGCTAACTCGTTTATTACGCCAAGCTCTTGAACCGACTCAACATTAAAGCAAAAGATGTCGTTATTTAATGCCTCTATTATTTCAATATCAGATTTTCCTACACCAGCAAATACAACTTTGCCAGCCTCAAATCCTACCTGAATAGCCTTTTTAACTTCATTTCCACTAACACAATCTGCCCCAAAGCCAGCATCCTTAATCTTCTCAATAACCTTTTGATTGAAGTTTGCCTTCATGGCATAATGCACATGGAAGTTGTACTTATCAGCGGCTTGTTTACAAGCATTAAGTGTTTGCTGCAACAAGTTAAGGTCGTAGTAATAAAAAGGTGTTTCCTGCGCGTTAAAAGTGGCTAGGATAGTAGAATTAAACATCGTATACTTTTTTATTTCCCAGATGGGAATTGGGCAAAACAAGCCCCTCTACTGTATGGAGAGGGGCATATGAGGTATTAAAACAATCTGTTGTGTAAGCTTCTTAAAGCTTCAGTTTTATCTGCAGAATTAACTAATAGAGAGATATTGTAGTTACTGCCTCCGTAAGAAATCATTCGGATGGAAACATGCTTAAGAGCTTCAAATACTCTTGAAGCGAACCCATGGGCATCGTAAGCGAAATCGCCAACAACACAAACGATAGTCTGGTCATTGTCAACCTCCACCGAACCAAAATCCTGCAGTTCTTTTAAAATCTCATCTAAATATTTAGTATCGTCAATCGTTACAGAAACTGCTACCTCTGAGGTAGTGATCATATCGATTGGCGTCTTATAGCGCTCAAATACTTCAAATACTTTTCTTAAAAACCCATAAGCCAATAGCATGCGGCTCGACTGGATTTTCACAGCAGTGATTCCGTCTTTAGCTGCAATGGATTTTATTATGCCTTTTTCACTTTCGTGAGTAATTAAGGTTCCAGCAGCAGAAGGCTCCATAGTGTTTAAAAGCCTAACCGGAATTTTGTATTTCTGCGCAGGGAAAACACTCTGCGGATGCAGGATTTTAGCACCGAAATAGGCCAACTCTGCTGCTTCATCGAAAGAAAGCTGAGCGATGGGTTTGGTTCCTTTAACAATGCGGGGATCATTATTGTGCATACCATCAATATCTGTCCAAATCTGAACCTCATCCGCACGAATAGCAGCTCCAATCAGAGAGGCGGTATAATCACTTCCTCCACGGCGAAGGTTATCAATTTCACCGAAAGAATTACGGCAAATATATCCCTGTGTTATAAATAAGCTTGTTGTTGGATGCTTATCAATTAAAGGCTGAAGGTGAGATCCGATGAACTCAACGATTGGCTCATTGTCTTCATCTATCTTCATAAAATCAAGCGCCGGAAGCAATACCGATTTTATCCCGATTTCACTCAGGTATAAGTGGTATAGGGTGGTTGAAAGCAATTCGCCCTGTGCCAACACTATTTTCTCTTCAACCGGCGTGAAAAGCTCGGTAGCTAACGTTCCAATTAAGGTAAAGTGGTACGCAATTAAATCACTTCCTTTTTTCTTTCCTTCCTCTGTTGAGAAAAGCTCCTGCACAAAAACTTTATATTTATCATACAAAGCATCAGTTAGTTGCTTAGCCGTACGCTTATCGCCGTTTAAATAAGCTTGTGAAATTTCTACCAGACAGTTTGTAGTACCACTTACGGCCGACAATACCACGATCTGCTTTTCTTCAGGGCGGATAATGTCTAGCAATTTTTTCATCCTCTCCGGACTTCCTACTGATGTTCCTCCAAATTTTAAAATTTTCATTTACGTATGTTTTTTTCGATGAAAGCATTGTTTTACAATGTTTCAATCTTTACGGCTTAATTGTTTTTCAGTTAATTTCTAACTATTTATTTGGGGGCTAAAATTAGTTAAAAGCTGGAGATTTTTATATTAATGAATAATTAATTTGTATTTAAACTAAGGTTCCAAAATTTGAATTGTAATGCAGAAACCAAGGTTGTTGAATTATTTTAAAACTTTTTAAAACAATTATCAGCAATTATTACTTACCTATTAAAACTCACCCTCTTATGAACAATGCTACAAACGTACAACCTAGAATGGAGCAAGAATTAATCAGTATGTTTGCTGAAGAAGAAGTTTGCTACTGGGCCGCAAAATGGGGCGTAACCAAAGAAGCCGTTAAAAGCGCTGTTAGGTTTTGCGGAAGCAACTCGGTATCACAAGTTTACGCTTATCTTCTAAGCCGTAAAAAGCTAAGTTTAAGCTAAAAAAGAAAAACATTTGCCTTGTGAAAATGCCCCGTTTCTGTCCGACGCGGGGTTTTTTATTTATCCCGTTTTTTCAATCTTCTCATCTGCCAAATCCACATCTTTCTCATCAGGTTGCGGCTCATCTTGCTCAATTACAGCATCTTTCTCGTACTGAAATTTTGCATACATTGGGAAATGGTCAGACCCTCCGGCTGGTAACCTGTTCATTTGCACTAGTTTAAAATGAACCGAACAAAATATATGGTCTAAAGGAAACCTCAACATTGGATAACGAGCATGAAAGGTATTATAAAAGCCTCTTCCCTTCCTTGGATCGAGCAGGCCGCTTATTTTTGAGAATAGCTCTGTAGTATAGCTCCAGGCAACATCGTTCAGATCGCCCATTACAATAACCGGCAGCTTATTATTTCTTGCCAACTTAGCAATTATCAGTAATTCTTTATCCCGCTCGGTGGAGCGAGGATTTTCGTCGGGCACAGGCGGAGTTGGATGGACGCAGTACAATTGAACCAACTGCCCGCAAGGCAATTCCACAATAGCATGAATAGATGGAATATCATCTTCGACCAAAAACTTAACAGCACATTCGCTCAATGGCAAACGAGAATACAATAGCATCCCATATGTATTTGACAAAGGCTCTTCAACACTATAGGGATATTCAGATTTAAGCTCGCTTACAGCATTCATCCACCAAGAATCAGTTTCAAGCAAAAGAATCAAATCTGGCTTATTGGACCTTACAATTGTTAGTGTTGAAGCTGCATCTCTATTATCCTGGTAAACGTTTGCAGTAACCAATGTCAGTTGCTGGCCTGGTATTTCAGTGTTAACCCGCAAAACCTGCTTTTTAGCCATTTGCATAAAGGGGAAGGTCTGATAAAAAAGATAGCAGACAGTTGCTCCCATTAAAGAAATTATAAGCAAAGCTTCGCCGGCCTTAAAATCCTTTATAGTATATAGAAGGCCAACGAAAATGATGATTGCCAGAATGAGTTTCTGGAATCTTGGATATTCAAAGACCCTAAATACCCAATAGTCATTTCTAACTAAAGGGATTACAGACATAGAGACTAGCACGTAAGCTGCGACTTTAAAAACTAATGCGATTGAAAACAAGCCTTAATCGTTTAAATAAAATAGTCAACATATAATTGTCTTTTAAGTTTATCCTATAGCGTTCCATTTATTTATGAGCCTAAGCTATGTTACAAAAGCCGCATGAAGAAACTACCGAACTAGACAGGAGGTTGGGGCTAACTGAAACACTTTCTATTGTAATTAACCGGATAATCGGTTCAGGCATTTTCCGGACTCCAGCGCCTGTGATGTTAATAACTGCCTCTGTGAGTATTTTTTATGGAGTGTGGATTTTAGGTGGAATAGCTACCCTGTTAGGAGCATTATGCTATGCAGAACTGGTTGCCATGATGCCTAAATCGGGAGGCCCATATGTCTTTTTAAAAGCTGCATATCCTCCCGTGATCACATTTCTTAGAGGCTGGGCAATGTTTTTTGTGTCAGAAAGTGGGGCTATTGCTGCCGTTGCCCTCTTTTTTTCGGAAACAGCAATAGCTGCCCTTTACCCTGAAACCGAAAAATATGGCGTAGCACTAACGGCTATTGCTTTGGTTAGCTTTTTAACGGTTGTTAATTCCTTTGGCATACAACTGAGTGGCAAATTGCAAAACTTGTTTAGCTTTTTAAAGGTGACGGTGCTTGCCATCATTATTGTGTTTAGTTTTAAAAACGGGCTTCATACAGCAAATTTTTCCTATACAGAAAGTTCTTCTTTGAGCTGGGCCGGGCTGATATCCCTTTTCACTGCCTTGCGGTACTGCTTTTTTGCTTACAGCGGCTGGGAAGGTGCAACCTACGTAGCCGAAGAGGTAAAGAATCCAGGCAGGAATCTCCCTTTATCTTTGTTTGCCGGGATTGGCATAGTGGTGTTTCTATATTTGTTAATTAACACGGCCTACTTAAACCTGCTCGGCCCCGAAAAAATGGGGGCATCTAAAACCCTTGCGGTCGACGCTATGCAAATATCCATGGGCACCTGGGCTGGCATATTCATATCCGTTGCGATAATGGTAAGCACTTTTGGCAATGTGAATACCCAACTGCTTGTAAAAAGCCGTACCTGGTATGCAATGGCAAGAGACAAATTATTTTTTAACAAGCTCGCAAAAGTGCACCGGGTGTATAAAACGCCCAATGCTGCACTGTATGCCCAGGCAGTTTGGGCTTCAATATTAATAGTTTTTTCAACCCTGGCCGAGAGTGCCTACGAAGCTATTATTGATTATTTTTCGTTCACGTCCTCGGTCTTCAATGTACTAACATTTGCGTCGGTAGCTATTCTAAGAAGAAAATATCCCGCAGCCCAAAGGCCTTACAAGACCTGGGGATATCCCTATACATTAATCATCGTCCTTATAATACAGGCTGCATTTATGCTTACCACATTGTATACAGCGTTTGTGCCATCCCTGCTTGGCATGGCCCTAACTTTAAGCGGACTCATTTACTATAAATTTCAAGTGCCAGCCGAGGCTAAACGCGTTAATTGATTCCCCTGATATTACTCTCTTTCATTTATTACATTTGCCAGAATGTACAGCAGAGAACAGGCATCTCAAATTCGCAAGGAGTTCTGGACCACTTTTGGCAGCTATATGTCGCCACAGTTATCTGCCGAAGGGCTTCGCACCAATTGGCTTAATTATAAAACTGGCCTTAAAAATGTTTACTTCCGGCTTGATGCCGATAAGAAAAAGGCATCTGTCGCTATCGAAATTACACACCCCGACCCAAGTATCCAGGAATTATTTTTTGAGCAATTTTTAGAACTTAAAACGCTTCTGAATGGTTATTTAGGCGAAGAGTGGGATTGGATATTGCATACTACGGATGAAAACGGAAAAATTATAAGCAAAATTTGCACAGAGATCAGTTCAGTTAACATTTTTAACAAAGATGATTGGCATCGTTTAATTTCTTTCTTTAAACCTCGTATTATTGCTTTAGATGAATTTTGGAGCGATGCAAAATATAGTTTTGACAGCTTGAGATAAATAACCCCTTTAAGCATGAACATTAAACAGCTTAGGCAAGGCAGCCTCATTAAAATTAGCCCACGCGAAAACGAGGAAGGGCTTTTGGCTATTCAGGAAATTCAAAAAGATAATATCATTGGCGAAATGCTTGTCCCCAGGCAAGGCTATCATTTCCGAATTAAATTTTATGAAATTATACCAATCCCGCTGACTGAAAAATGGCTGGAAATGGCTGGTTTTGTGAGAGATGGACAAGATGACCATTTATGGAAGGACCCTAACAATAAACTTGACTTCTACTTTTCTAACGAAGGAGAAAAGCAATTTATTGACGATGGAGTGTTAATTGGCAAAGTGCCTGTTGAGTTTGTCCACGACTTTCAAAACGGATACCTGTTTTTAACCGGCAAGGAGCTGAATATTGCGGCCTCACCAGGGTAGGTAGAAATAAAACCTGCATGAGCAAAAGCTCACAAACGGCGAGGAAAGTAGCAAGCATGTTCTTTGTGTCCTTTTAAAAACAAATTAAACTTTCACAAAAAAAAGCGGACAAAGTATCCGCTCTTTTTGCTCACTAATTATTTAATTTATTTAACCAGCAACTTCAAAGTCTCAGCCCCGTCAATCTGTACAAGGTACAGGCCTGTCTGAGGTTTAATCAAATTCAAAAATTTTTCAGACTTAGTTAAAGGCGAACTGCCTAGGATTAGCATCATCTAATTGCAATAAAGTAAGGTGGCGCAAAAGTATAAAAAATCACAAAGCCTTCACCAATTATTTCCAGTCAATCAGCATTTTAAATCTTCCATTCAAAAATCGTAAATTCGCTTCCGTGATTGCGATTAATAACCTTACGTTTGAGATTGGTGCGAGGGCACTATATGATGAGGCCAACTGGCACATAAAACCTGGAGACAAAACCGGCTTAATTGGAGCCAACGGAACCGGAAAAACCACTTTATTAAAAATTATAGTGGGCGCCTATACTCCAACCAGCGGTACTGTCTCTATGGCTAAGGATATAAAAATAGGCTACCTTAACCAGGATTTACTTTCTTACCATTCGGATAAAAGCATTCTGCATGTGGCTATGGAAGCTTTCGAGCGCCAAAACCAACTCCATACAGAAATCGAAAACCTTCTCAAAAAACTGGAAACAGATTATTCTGAAGATATTTTACATAAGCTTAGCGACAAACAGCACGAGTTTGAAGCTTTGGATGGCTACAACATCGAGTTTCGTGCGCACGAAATTTTAGCCGGTTTAGGTTTTAGCGAGGAAGACCAGCATCGCCCTTTGGCTGAATTTTCGGGAGGTTGGCGCATGCGGGTAATGCTTGCACGTATCCTGCTTCAAGCACCAGATATCTTGTTACTGGATGAGCCTACCAACCACCTTGACTTACCTTCTATCAAATGGTTAGAGTCTTATCTTCAGGCATTTGAGGGTGCAATTGTAATCGTATCTCACGACCGTTATTTCCTTGACCGTGTTGTAAACCGCATCGTCGAATCCCGTAAAGGTAAATTAACTCCTTATGCAGGTAATTATAGCTTCTATTTGGAGGAGAAAGCTCTGCGTGAGGAGATACAAAGTGGACAGTATAAAAACCAGCAGGCTAAAATTAAACAGGAAGAAAAGCTGATTGAACGTTTCCGTGCCAAAGCCAGCAAGGCGAAAATGGCACAATCAAGGATTAAAGCCCTTGAGCGAATGGAACGTGTAGACGATGTTGATGACGATAATCCTACAGTTAATTTCAGCTTTAAATTCAGCAAGCAATCTGGCCGCCATGTTGTTCGCCTCGAGCATATTAACAAATCTTATCCTGGTTTAGAGATTTTAAAAGACGCGCATGCCGTAATCGAAAAAGGTGATAAAATTGCATTGATCGGTGCCAATGGCCGTGGTAAATCGACCTTGTTGAGAATTATAGCCAATGCAGATAAAGATTTTACCGGCACAGCAGAAACCGGGCACAATGTTACTACAACGTTCTTTGCGCAGCATCAGCTTGAGTCTTTGCATCTCGAAAACGAAATTTTAAGGGAACTTCAGGCGTTTGCCCCTAAGCATACAGAAACCGAATTGCGTGCTATTTTAGGCTGTTTCCTGTTTACCGGCGACGATGCTTTTAAGAAAATTAAAGTTTTATCGGGAGGTGAGAAATCTCGTGTTGCTCTGGCAAAAGCCTTAACCGCCGATGCGAACTTCCTGATTCTGGATGAGCCTACCAACCACCTTGACATTCAATCGGTTAATATCCTCATCCAGGCATTACAACAATTTGAAGGTACGCTGATAGTTGTTTCCCACGACAGATATTTCCTTGACAACGTGGCTAATAAGATCTGGTTTATCGAAAATCAGCAAATTAAAGAATACCCAGGCACTTACCAGGAATATGAAGAATGGGCATCAAAACGCCCTGCTGCAACGACAAAACCGGCTCCTGCTCTGCAGCCTAAGAAAGAAGAAAAGCCGAAAGAAAAAGCTGCTGCAACCGAGGATAAAAGCAAACAGTTAAAAAAACTTAACCAAACACTGCAACAGCTTGAAGAAAAAATAAGTGTCCTTGAAAAAGAAGTTCAACGCTTTGAATTAGAATTAGGCGACGAAAGCCTTTATCATAACAAACCAAAGTTGGATAAAGTGAACGAAGGTTATCAAAAAGCCAAAACCGAACTTCAGGCGGTTCAGGCAGATTGGGAAAGCCTTGCCGAACAAATTTTAGAGCTAGAAAACGCTTAGGTAAATTTTAGCGTTTAATATAGCATGAGGTATTTTTCTATTGTTTTTATTCTGCTGGTACATATTGCCTGCTCTGCCCAAAAAAAAGGCAGGACGGTATCAGAGCCTGTAGCTTCTCAAAAAATAGTTTACAGTGACTGGGTATACAGTCCCCAAATAAAAACAATAGAGTTTTATAACCGCAGCAAAGAGCAATCCCTTCCTATAATTACCCTCGGATCAGCAGATGAGTTACTCTTAGCCTTTGATGACCTCCGCGCTGGAAGCCGAAATTTGTATTACACCATTGAGCATTGCAACTACAAATGGGAAAGCAGCCGCCTCTCGCCTATTGATTATCTGGAAGGCTTTACCGAAGGCAGAATCAATGACTACCGCTTTTCTTTCAATACTCATAAAAAGTATACCCACTATGAGGTATTACTCCCAAATTACAACGTAAAACCCAAAATTTCTGGAAATTACCTGCTAAAAGTTTATGAGGACGGCGACCAGAGTAAGCTTTTGTTAACGCGACGTTTTTTTGTGGTTAACCCAATGGTGAATTTCACAACCGAGCTGGTAGCTTCATCAAAATTAGATAACAGGCAAAGCAATCAAAAGCTCAATTTTACGGTTAACCACCCTCAAGTAAATATTCAAAACCCGTATATCGATGCCAAAGTTTTCATTATGCAAAATGGAAGGTTTGATATTTCGGTATATGCAGAACGCCCCACCTTTGTTCGCCAAAATCAGCTTATTTATAACGACTTAAACTCTTTTGATTTTGCCGGAGGCAATGAATTCAGGAGGTTTGACATCCGTAGCCTGAGGCTTCAGACAGAACGAGTAGCGAGAATTTCGCGAGATTCCTCAAATATTGTTCAGCTCCTCCCCGATCCTAATTATAGCAATGTTGGATACTCTTTTGTCTTCGATGAAAACGGAAACTTCTACATCAGAAATACGGACGGCCGCGACAATCGTACGGAAGCCGACTATGCGAGGGTAAGGTTTATTCTTGCATCCCCTCCTCCCACCGACAAAGGAGATGCCTATGTGGTTGGTAAGTTCAATAACTACCAACTAAACAGCGAAAGCCAAATGCACTACGACGAAGCCAGCAAGCGTTTCTACGGAGAAATCCTCTTGAAACAAGGGCTCTACGACTACCAATACGTATGGGTGGACAAGACTTACGGACAACCCATTCCAAGCCATACCACTTTTGAAGGTTCATTTTATCAAACCACCAATACCTATCAATTTCTTTTTTACTACCGCAAGCCAGGTTCCCGTTGGGACGAACTAATAGGCTTTTCCGAGCTTAAACGCTAATCTGCTTAAAAAATCAGAAGCGCATTATTGTACCTCCCGGTAACGGCATTCCGGCTTTCCACTATAGTTTTTATTTGCTTCTCCATTCGCTAAAAATGCTTTTCGCGCAAATAAAAAGCTGCCGTTTCAATCCGGGCTATCTTGTTTCTATCCAGGCCCAAGCATGCTGCTAAATTGTTTCCAGGCAGATTTTGTTTCCCATTAATTTTTTGCCTCTATTTTTTTTACCTTTGCAGCCGCAATGCAGAAGATCGAAAAAATTAACTTGTATCCACTTAGATTCTTCTAAAGGCTTAATAACCATTACAAAAAGCTATCCGTATTGCACATCATAAAATTACAATGAGTATTCACCCGGAAATAGAAAAGAGAAAAACCTTTGCAATTATAAGCCACCCCGATGCTGGTAAAACCACATTAACAGAGAAATTTCTGTTATTTGGAGGGGCAATTAATACTGCAGGGGCAATTAAGCGCAACAAAGCAAATCAAAACACCACTTCAGATTTTATGGAGATTGAAAAGCAGCGTGGTATCTCTGTTGCTACTTCAGTAATGGGTTTTGAATACAAGGGCAAACGGATCAACATTCTTGATACGCCGGGACACAAGGATTTTGCCGAGGACACTTATCGTACTCTTTCAGCGGTAGATAGTGTAATTCTGGTGGTTGACAGTGTAAAAGGGGTTGAGGAACAGACGAAAAAGCTGATGGAAGTTTGCCGGATGCGTAATACTCCGGTAATTATCTTCATAAATAAACTCGATCGCGAAGGAAAAGATACTTTTGACCTTTTAGACGAGCTTGAAGATATTCTAAAAATCAGTGTTTGTCCGCAATCCTGGCCGATTGGCCAAGGCTATACTTTTAAAGGCGTTTACAACATCTATGGCAATCAATTAAACTTATTTGAGCCAGATAAGAGCAAGGTTACCGAACCTGTAATTCAAGTAAAAAACCTTGAGGATGATCTTCTTAAACAATATCTTCCCGAAAAACCTTTAGAGAAACTTAAGGAAGATTTAGAGCTGGTTGAAGGAATTTATGGCCCTCTGGATACTGATATGTATTTGGAAGGCTTACTGGCACCTGTTTTCTTCGGAAGTGCTATTAATAACTTCGGGATCCGTGAATTGCTGGATACATTTATTCAAATAGCTCCAAGCCCAACACACCGCGAAGCCGAAACACGCGACGTTAAAGCAGACGAAAAGCCATTCTCCGGTTTTGTCTTTAAAATACATGCAAACCTTGATCCTAACCACCGTGACAGGATTGCGTTCCTGAGGATCTGTTCGGGCAAATTTGAACGTAATAAATTCTATTACCATACCCGCCTTGAGAAAAAACTTAAATTCTCTAACCCAATGGACTTTATGGCTAACGAAAAAAGCCTTGTAGAGGAAGCCTGGCCAGGAGATGTTGTAGGATTGTATGATAGTGGAAACTTTAAAATAGGCGATACATTAACAGAAGGCGAAAAACTGCAGTTCAAAGGTATACCAAGCTTCTCACCAGAAATTTTCAAAGAGGTTGAAAACCGCGACCCAATGAAAACCAAGCAGTTGGAAAAAGGAATCCAGCAGCTTACCGAAGAAGGAGTTGCCCAGCTATTCATCCAACAGCCTGGTAACCGAAAAATCATAGGCACAGTGGGTGAACTTCAGTTTGAAGTAATTAGCTTCCGCTTAGAGCAAGAATATGGCGCAAAATGTGCCTTCCGCCCATTAAATTTTAAACGTTCAAGTTGGATAACTTCCAAGGACAAGAAAAATATCGCTGAGATTTCTTACCGCAGGGCCTCAAATATTGCTTATGATAAGGACAATAACACGGTATTCCTGGCGGATAACGATTGGGTGATTAACACGGCGAAACGAGATTTCCCTGATATCGAATTCCATACCACATCAGAGTTTAATAAGAAAGGATAAATACCTATCGGATAAAATAAAAGCGGAGAATTATAAATATTCCGCTTTTATTTTTTGAGGCTCAGCAGGCGCTGAGATATTCTTTTCAATCAGCAGGTTAATAATTCCGTCAACCATACCTACACGGGGCACAAAAATCTGCTTAACGCCTGCGCATTTCATCACCGTCAGGTATATTTCGCAGGCCGGAATAATTACGTCTGCCCTGTCCTGGTTTAAGCCAAGCACATTAATGCGTTCTTTTAAAGAGAATGAAGAAAGATAACTATACATTGCTTTCAATTTGGCAATAGCCAGAGGCATACCATCCTTCTCTTCAGAAAGCCGAAACAGCTTGTTAATGTTTCCACCAGTGCCAATACCGGTCAGATTTTTATATTTTTTGGTGTTCAACTTAATCCACTCTTTCATCTCATCCCAGGTTTCTTCAGTATCGGCATTATCCAAAATTCTAACTGTACCTAGCGGGAACGACCTCGATGCCCTTGCAATACCCTCGGCAAAAACAGTAAGTTCGGTACTACCACCACCAACATCAATATATAGATAGCTTTTTTTCTTATCCAGAGCCTGCTCAATGTGGGTCGAATAAATAATATTAGCTTCCTTTTGCCCCTCCACAATTTCGAGGTTAAGGTTCGCTTCATTCCTGATACGCCTTACCAGTTCAGGTCCATTCTCAGCTTCACGCATAGCCGAGGTTGCACATGCCATATAGTCCTCAACCTTGTAAACATCTATCAGGTGCTTAAAAGCAATCATAGTTTTAACCAGCTCATCTGATTTTTTGGGTGAGATTTCCTTATCCAAAAAAGCATCATCCCCCAGTCGTAACGGAACCCTGATCAACGTATTT
>CBIHNR010000046.1:0-30681 GCA_966211215.1 uncultured Pedobacter sp. | reverse complement strand
GTGTGTGTGGTGCTAAAATCGAACAAATCTGAATAAACAGTGAGGGACAAACAACCAGAATAGAGAGGGGGTTTGGATTACAAAGGGCATATAATAGTTTTTAAACTGAAAACCCAGCAATACAAAGGAGCCTGCCTTTTTTGACAAGCTCCTTTTGTTAACCATACTGATTTTGTTCTATTATTATTCTTTAACTATTTTCTGGATCTTATTATCCACATTCAACAGATATATTCCGGGGCTTAATGAACTTACAGGTACAGTATAAGTGTTTGTTCCATTTTTGGGCCCTTTATAATTGTAAACTTCGTTACCAGAAAGTCCTGAGATTTTTATAGAAATTGCAGAAGCCTTGCTTTCAGCTACTTTAATTGTTAAAGATTCCTTCACCGGGTTAGGGTAGGCAGCAACCGTATAGGATATTAATCCCAGCTGCACATCTTTAATTCCAAGTTCTTTTGCAGCTCCATTGTTGTCAAACTGGGTAAGTTTATAGTAGTTAACCCCGTTTTCCGGCATATTATCAACAAAAGCATAGTTGCTTCCGTTGCTGCCTTTGGATGAAACAGTGGCTATCTTTTTGAAAAACTGGCCATCAGTACTACGCTCAATGGTAAAGTAACGGTTATTCTGTTCAGATGCTGTTGACCAGTTCAGCGCTACCAAATTGTTATTCTGCAGCTTAGCATCATAGTATTTAAGAGTTACCGGCAATACGGTTTGGGCTAGCTCCAATATCTTATCGGAACCCATTGCATAGTTGAAAATTTTAAATTCATCAACAGATGCCTTAAGAAGCGGGTCGTTGTATTGCGATTTACCAATGTAGTTTTGATTGGTGATACCCAAATCAGATGGTTTCATGCTCATTGCTGAATTTGAAGCCACGAGTGTTCCATTAATGTACAGATTTAGGGTTGATGCAGACTGCGTTAATGCAATATGAGCCCAGGTGTTAAGAGGCCAGGCATAAGCATAGCTTAGCGTCTGCTCAGACCCACCGTTTTTAATACCATAACGAATTGTAGACAATCCATTGCTTGCACTTACCTGCGCGGTAAGGAACATATATTTTGATTGCCCTGTACCGAAGTCGAAAATCCGCATCCAGTTTGATAGAGCATCCATTTTTATCCAGGCAGATAGCGTAAAATCATTTAACGTACTTACCGGAGCTGAATCCAGGGACACATAGGAAGTAGCGGTTCCATCCAGCTTAACACTATTGCCACTGTACCCTTCGGTTAAACTGGCTGAGGAATTGAGTCTTGCGGTATAGCCACCCCAGATATCCTTAGCACTAGTCCCTGTTGCTTCATTGAAAGAAACGTACAAATGCTGGCCTTGTACCGGCGTTGCTTGTAACAGGCTTTCGGTACTTCTTCCGGCAGCATTATAGGCTACCACTTTATAGAAATAGGTTGTTCCATTGATACGGTTTTCATCTACATAGCGCAATGCGTCTACATCGGTGGCAATTATATCGTAAGTTCCGTTTTGGCTTGAAGAGCGTGATATTTCGTATTTGGCATCATAAATGAAATCCCATACTAAAGATACTTTGCCATCGCCAGATGCTGCATAAGGATTACTCACTTCAAGAGGGGCTGTAAGCGGTGGTGTGGTTATAGCCGATACTGTTGAGTTTGCACTCTCTCCTGCTGAGTTTAACGTTGTAACCACATAGTGATAGGTGGTATTTGGGTTGAGGTTTTGATCCAGATAAGTAAGCGCCGTAGTTCGGCTGGCTATGGTTACGAAAGGGCCTGCAGCATCTAATGCGCGTTTCAGGTTATAGGAACGGACATTTGTACCAGCATTCCAGGTTAGCTTGGTTTTAGTGGCAGAAACCACTTCAGCTGCTAGCGAACTCGGTGCCACCGGGGCTGCATCTTTTACCACATCCAACGTAGTGGAGTACACGAATTGGTCGCCTGCCAGATTAAAAGCTTTGACCCTGTAAGTAGCCTTTGGATAGACGGAGTCAATATAGGAGATGGTGGAGCCGTAGGTATAGTTTGTAAATTCCTGCACGCTTACAAAGTCTGCGTCTGTACCGTCGATTTTACGTTCGAGAATATATTTAGACCCTAATTCGCCATTAAGATCTTTCCAGGCCAAGGTAGCCCTGAAGTAATTGTCGTTGTTTATCGAGCTGGATATGGTAGGTGACACTAATTTCCAGGTATGAACAAAAGCCTTTTTAGGGTTGTAAGCAAAATCCGACTTATTAGCAGCGTAATATTTGCCTGCCAGGGTCAGGGTATCGGCCAAAACCATAGCCCTTTTATTTTCAACCCAGTCATAAATTGCATACCGCTCAACAAATGATGCCGTATCTAATACAGTAAGGATGCCTTTGATATCGTTGTACTGTTTTTCAAACTGCGCTTTCTGGTCGGTTGGCCATGTTTCGGTTGTCCAGTTAGCACCGTTATTCCACTCAGTAATCCAAAGGGGGCGTTTTACCCTGTTATAAATGTTCTTAAGGCGTGAATACCACTGCTGAGGAGTTTGGCCGCCCCAATAACAGTGTATGGCAACGTAATCCACACGGTAATTTAGTTGATCAGTTTTAGTTAGAAAGTCGGTGATCCAACTGCTTTCTGGGTTCGCAGGCGCCGGAGAGCCTACGCGAAGTCCGGATTTCATCAACTCTGGCCATTGGCTTACACACTGGTCTACGGTCATATTGGCCTGGTCTGGGCGGTCTGGCTCATTAAAACCCAATAAGTGGTTTACATTCTTTTTATTGTTGATATCTGTAAATGAAGGCCATCCCCCATGTTGCCTGATTATGGAATAGCTGTAGTCAGTAGAAGTACTTCCGCTAATATTCCAATCGTAATACCAGGTGGCATTTAATTTAGCTGGCGACCAACCGGCTTTTCCTTTTTTGCTGATCCAATCCCACTTAAATACTTTGATAAATGATACCTTACCATCCAAACCTTCCGGCATGGTATTTACAATAAGGTCTTCATCATTAGCAATAAATACCCTACTGTAACCAGAACCATCCGCGTTGGTAGCCATAGTGACCATATATCCGCGCTTCAGCTTAAATGATTGAATAGCATTGTCGAAGCCTTCTAAAACATTATGGTATTTTTCAATTTCAAATGACTTGGATTCTCCACTTAAACTGGCTTGCTTAAATACTTCCAAAGCCCTGGTTGACACATCGTTTCCATTGGGAATAATTGCTGTACCGTTCTTATAAATAGCAATTCGCACGCTTGCGTTATCTACCGCCGATATTCCATTAATAGTGATTTTGTCCAAATATTTGGCAATAACATCCGAAGGCTTCACATTATCAAAAAAGAGCCAGGCATCTTCTGAGTTTAACTCCACCGATGAATTCACTAGTGGAACAACTTCACCCTGAAGGTGAAGGTCTGTCTTACCCGGGATGATAAAATTGGTATTAAACGTGGTATTTACATTCACTACCGGCGCAGTAAGTGTTAGGTTTTGTTTAGTTCCGGAAGCTGTTTCTTCCGGAGCATACGCACCGTCTTCGTAGGTAACCGAAGAAACCTGCATATCCACATCTCCGGTTGGATAGTTTTTACCCACAATGAAACGGGATTTTGGAGTGAGTTTATTTAAAGAGAGCTCGCCAATGGAATACAAGGCCCAATTAGCAGAAAAGGTTAAATAGTACTGCCCTGCTTCCTGCGAAGTAAATAAAAAACTTTCTCTTTTAAGCTCCCTTGTACCCGTAGGAACAAAGGTATGGGTGGCGTACCTGTCGGCGCTGGCGGTGGTTTTTCCTATTCCTACCGTAATGGATTTATTTCCAGTAGCGTTTGAAACATAGGCATGCAGCATGGAAAAATCGTAGGTGGTGTTAGCCTCCAGAGTTACCGCAAAGCTGTATACCGTATTCTGAATAGGAGTTCCATCCCACCGGATATAAAACAATCTGCCCACATAGGTAGAACCATTGAAAGTATGCAAGTTACCTCCCGAAGAGCCACTCACATCCAAAAACCTGGCTGTACCGGCAGTGGTTGAATTTGCAGCGGCAAATAAGGTGGTATTGGTTGTCCCTGTATAGCCCCAGCCATAATCACTCGGCTTGCCGGTGTTATTAGGAGCAATACCTGCCCAGCCTGGAATACTATTGTTAGCATCTTTAGTGGTATTCAAAAGATCGTTAACCTCTACACCTCCAACAATATCTTTAACAGTTGAAAGCGACTTGGTGCCAATAAAAGCCCCATTTTGGTAAATATGAACAGATTGATTTTTAACCGCGATCCTTATGGTTTGATCTTCTCCGTTATGCGTATCAGAGAGAATTTCTCCGGGAGACAGAGGATTGGTCCATTTGAGGGTTGAAGCGCCTAATGTCAACCTGAACCCTTTGAGTTTATCGTTACGGGATTCTATATCCAATCCCCTACCAGTTGCGGAGTTTACTTTGGCTTTAACTTCTAAGGTATAATCTCCGGAGGGGGTTTTGAAAATTGTATTAGTATCAGTTTCTGCTGATTTAGAATAGGTTTTTGCCGATAATAATTCATTACTCAAGGTAGCCTTTTTAGGAAGTGCAGGTTCCTGGGCGCTCACTAATGAAATATTGCAGCTTAGAAGAATAGCTATAAGAAGTATAAATTTATTCATTGAGCTTGTTTATTAAATGGTTTGATTGAAATTCTGCCTGAGAAAATTAGAAGAAATGATTCAGCTTGATTGATGGAAGGATACTGAATGCTGGTGGATGCCGGCATTCATTTAACAGGTTGAGCATATTGAATTAGTTTAAATTGGTTGTAATAACTGCTGCCAATTTCCAGAATCAAACGCTTGTTAATGGGGGATAAAGTCGGAAAATAGATGGGTGGAATTCTTCCATTTCAGGCGAAAACGCTGGTTTACCTTCAGGCGAAGGGGTAAGCCTTTTCTTCTTTCAGGGGCAAAGGCATCTTGCTTCATTCGCCTTCGTCTAATTAAACTCATCGCCTTCCTGGGATTAGCAAGGCGATGAGTTTTAAGGGAATAGGTTGGTATAAGCCGCCCTGAAACCAGGCTGGGCTTTTTGCGGTATCTTAGAGTGTAACCCGTTAATTATCACTCTTAAATCTTAGCACATTTTCATGGATATGTTTTTTATCCTGAACTGTGCCGGTACTTACATTTTTAAGCGATACATTCTCCACTGGCAGCTCTTTCTCAGCCAGTATTCTGGAAACAAACTTTACTTCTCCTGCCTTTACATTTGTTAAAAAAACATCCTTTATAGGGGTAAGCCTGCGTTCAACTGTAGGAACAAGGGTTCTCCATTGATATAGCACATCGGTTTCAATACCAAGTACTCCCAGGTCTATTTTGCCGGATTTGACGTTACTCATATGGATATTCTTTACGTAGCCGCCCATGCGTTCATTAGTTTTAATAAATAGCAGATGGTTTAGTTTCGCGCCTTCAATAACAGTGCAGTTATTTACGAACACATTTTCAATACCGCCTGATAGTTCACTGCCTACAGCCACTAGCTGATGCCCGTTTTTCACTGTTAGATTCCGTACGATGATATTTTTTGAAGGAGTCTTTAATCGCCAGCCTTCGGGGTTACGGCCAGATTTTATCGCAATGGCATCATCACCCTGGTCGAACACACAATCCTCAATTAATACATTTTGGCTCATCTCCGGATCAACGCCGTCGTTATTGTGTCCATGGGCGTATACTTTTAGCTTTCTAATCACCACATTTTTTGATAAATAAGGATGAATTGTCCAGAAAGGGCTGTTCGTAATAGTGATTCCTTCAAGCAGAATGTTCTCACTACGATTGAACTGAATAAATTGAGGGCGGAGGTTGGCTGTATCATTTACCATTTGCCTTTCTTGTACCGGCTTATATTCAAAAGCCATATTATAGAGCCTTTTGATGCTTTCCATGTGGGCTTTTGGGCGTGAAAACCATTTTTTCCAGATTTCCATTTTAGCTTTTATTTCGCCTTCGCCAGTAATAGCCACGTTTTTACATTCATAAGCATAAATAAGCGGCGAGTAGTTATAGCATTCCATCCCTTCCCAGGAACTGTGGACAGCAGGCAGATAATCGGCGGGATTTTCTGAGAAAAGCAATACAGCATCTTTTTCCAAATGCAGGTTTACGTTGCTTTTTAAATGGACTTTTCCGGTGAGCCACTCTCCTTTGGGAATAATTACTATGCCACCTCCCACCTGGTTAGCTTTATCAATTGCACTGGCTATAGCGTTTGAGTTTTTTTCCTTATCCCCGGCAACCGCCCCAAAATCAAGGATTGACAGCCTTTGGCATTTACTGAAGTCGGGCACTTGAATAGCAGGAACCTTAAATGGGGCATCAACTTTTATTTTTTTTATGAGTACCTGAGAATCAGCTTTTTTGAGAGAGAAAGCAAAAAGGGCTAGAATTAAAATTGAATATCTAAAGTGTTTGTTCATTTGAATTGGTTTGTGATAGTCCTCCCAATGGACTCCTGTATTACAGTTTTCTTATCGGTCGATTCAGTTTTATTACAGTGCGTAAAAATAAGCGGTGTGTGGCCAAGAGCATCGGTGTTAATGTCCCGAATAGCCAGCATTTTTGTTCACAATATGGAAAATAGGACCCTTTGAGACACCCTGGACACTTGTTAAGAACTTTTTTGCAAAAAGCAAAATATAGAGATCAGATCAATCGTAATACCGACTAAGGCTCCTTGTCATCGACCCAAAGAGGGATCTTAAAGCGCATCATAGCTGACGGATAAGGAATTTATAATGAAGGCTTTAGCCGCATTAATGTGGCTAAAGCCCCTTCTATGTCTCAAATAACCGTTGACTGAGTCAACGGCAATAGAAATCAGATCAATATATCAAAACGGCCTAATCTTAAACCTGAATTTGTAGTTCTTGAATGGAAGTTGGTATTTTTCCAATGGCCTTGAACGCCAGCTATCAACCCCTCCTACACCCATTTGTTTGTAGTCAATATTTAATTGGGTTTCAGGCCTTGGCTCTAGGTCGGCGGCATGGCGCTGATGGCGCTTTTCACCATCATCCAGGTCACTATCAAAATAGTGCATTGCACTCATGCTCAATGGAATATCAGATGTAATTTCCAATCCTGCGCCTTCACTGTTTTTGAGTTTAAACCAGCGGATATCCGTCTTATTACCGGTTTCCTGCGGAGTAACGTAAGGAAAGTACTGTTGACTAACCGTCTGCTGGTACCTGGCAAAGTGAGCACTAAAATTCCTGTCCTGATAGTTTTCATAAGGGCCACGGCCGTAATAATCAATCCACTCAAAGCCTTTGGGTAAACTTAACTGCATGCCAAACCTCGGAAGCATTTCCACCTTCTTGCTCGTATCAGAAACTGCAAGGCTTTGTTCAACAATTAATTCGCCGGCTGCATTAATAGTATATTTAAGCGTAAGGGTACTAAAAACCTGGGGAAGATTGTAAACCGCAGTTACGTAACCAAGGCCGTTGGATACTGAGGAAGTGAAATCCTTTAAAACTGGATTAAGGCCCGCATTTTTCCATGATTTCAGTTTGTCCTGCAATTGTGCGCCAAAATCATTATCGTTAGGTGCTCTCCAAAAATTTGGCCTAAACCTGTACTTTTCATCCAAAAGTTTTCTGCCTTTAAATTCATAAGTACTGATAAAGCCATCTTTCTTACTAAATAGAAGATTAAGGTTCGCGGAGCTGAAACGAGTACCTTCTCCCGACTCTTCTTTTTTAATGTCGCCATTCTGTTTAAGCTGAACATCAAAAAGATACTGCCCTCCCAATTTTAACTGTTCAGTTGCAACAATATGCCCTTGTGGAACCAACGGTTCAGCAGATTTTAAAGAATAAGTAAGGTTCAAAAAAGCTTCTCCTTTAAACCCTGTTTTATAAGGTACAGTAATTATTGCTGAGTCCTGCGGCCCTGCTTTAAGATTTTCAATCTTACCATTCTGGATTTTTTCGCCATTAACAATCACTTCCCAATTAAGCCTTACGTTTGACAGGCTTGTGAAAAATTTTTCATTAAACACTTTTAATCTCTTATTTCGATCGATGCTGGAATGGATATTTTGATAGACTTTCTTCATCTCCCAGGCATGGGGATATGGAGTACGATTGGCGTAAAAAATCCCTTTCGCTGCATAGTTCCAATCTGTAATGGCTTCCTTTGGCTCGTAATCTCCTCCATAAGTATAAACGGTATCGCCTTTGGCATTAACTTTTTGAAAACACTGGTCTACAAAATCCCAAATAAAACCTCCTTGAAAGGCATGCTTGTTAGTTCGAATGATGTCCCAGTAGTCTTTAAAATTGCCTAAAGAATTCCCCATTGCATGAGCATACTCACACATTATAAAGGGCCTATCCGGATGAGGGGTAGTTTTTGCATAGCTTAGCAAACCAGCTGGCGACGGATACATTGGGCAAACTATATCAGAATTCCAATCCCACTTCAAGGTTTTATAATCAGCAACAGCACGTTCATATTGAATGGGCCTGCTTGCATCCCGTTTTTTCATCCATAAGTAGCAGGAGTAAAAATTATAACCGTTGCCGGCCTCATTGCCCATGCTCCAAATAACAATAGACGGATGGTTTTTGTCTCTTTCAACCATTCTGCTAACCCGCATCAAATGGGCATCAAGCCAACTTGGTTTGTTCGCAAGTGTTTTGGTAATATCATATCCTAATCCGTGAGATTCAATATTCGCCTCTCCTACTACATAAAGTCCATACCGGTCACATAGTTCAAGCCACAATTCGCTATTGGGATAATGGCTGGTACGGACAGCATTGATATTAAACATTTTCATCAGTTTAATATCCTTTATCATGGCTTCCTCGGAGATTACATGCCCCGTTTGAGGATCTGTTTCATGCCTGTTCACGCCTTTAATTAGTACGGGTTTTCCATTCACCAGGAATTTCCCTTGTTTGATCTCTATTTTCCGAAATCCTACCAATTGCGGTATTACTTCGAGCACCTCTCCTTCTTTGTTTACAAGTTTGATAATTGCTTTATAAAGATTGGGGGTTTCATCTGTCCATAACCTGGGCAAGGCAACCGGCAGGCTGAACGATTTGACTTTAGAAGTATCGAAACTGATGCTCGTGGAGGTTACTGTTTTTAATCCGTCTTTAAGTTCGAAAATGGCTTTAATTGGAGATCCAGGCCGCTTATTTAAAGTTAAATTCACATTTAAAACTCCATTTTTATACGCGTTATCAAGGCCTGGAATAATTTCAAAATCATACAAATGAACTTTATTACGGGCAACCAGATAACAGTCTCTGGTAATACCGCTTAGCCTCCACATGTCCTGGTCTTCAATGTAATTTCCATCACACCAGCGCATAACTTTAAGTACGATAAGGTTTTTGCCAGGTGTTAAATATTGAGATATATTAAATTCAGACGGCAGCTTACTATCTTCCCCATACCCAACATATTTCCCATTAACCCAAACACTTAGGTTTGATTTTGCAGCGCCAATATGAAGAATGGCTTCCTTTTCGACCCAACTTTTATCCAGGACAATTTCTTTACGATAAATAGCAGTAGGATCGTAATTGGTTGGAACAATAGGAGGATTTGGAGCACCGTCTTTCATCAGATAGGTAAACTCAAATCCGGAAGTGTTATAGGAACGATATCCAAAACCATTTAGTTCCCAATTTGCAGGCACTTTAAAGTCTGTCCACGATTTATCGTCAAAGTTGGATGATTCGAAATTTAAGGGAAGCGAGTTAGGGCTTTCCACCCACTTAAACTTCCAGTTTCCGTTTAGGCTGTAGTAATTAGCGCTGCTTGCCCAATCATTTTTAACTGCTTCGGCTTCAGAATTGAAAACAAAAAAAGACGCATGCATTGGCAAACGGTTTTCCTCGTTCCTTTTCTCATCCAACCACATAGGGGTTTGCGCGAATAAAGGCTTAATAAAGCTTAGAATAAGTAAAAAAGACAAAAGAGGTTTCTTCACAGATTAATTTTTGTTTGTACCTAATGCATTTCGATGTTTGAAGAATCAGCTGGTTTCAGCAAAAAAGCCTTACATCTTTTAAAGCCTTACATCTTTATTGCTACCACTTACAAAAGTCATTGGCTGGTTAAGAAAATTATAAACGGATCTTAACTTAAACTCCTCAGAATTTAACAGGTTAGGGCAGTGCCGAGAAAGAAATCCTTTTAGGTTTTTTTTTGAAAAGAAGACAAGAAAGAGCGGCTCTGATGCAACCCTTTCTCGTTAGATAGATTGTGTTATATGTTTCAAAACTTTTGCCAAGCTTGACTATGTTCCCGGTGCCCGATAACCAACTGCCCCAGCACGGCCAAGGGCATCCAGAGTTTCGTCGACTGTGAGTAGCAGAGTGGTTTCGCATTTGGCCAGTGCTCCACCTCCGCTAATTGCAATTACTACTGCGGCCATCGAAACACTATCTGGCGCTTCCCAAAGGTTATAACCATCGTATTCGCCAAATGCGTACCAGAAGCCATGTAACTTCCCGCCAACAGATTCAATATATTGTCGGGCTGCCTCACGGCGATCTTCGGGATTTTTTGTTAATCGAGCCCAGGTTTCAGGCGTATAGCTAAAGCGTGTTAAATAGAGAGCCATGGCATGTCTTTTAATGTTGTGCCTACTCTTTCGGTTTTCGGCTTCCCCGTCTCGTGATTTAACAAACTCGGCCATTGCCTTGTGTTTAATATTTGCATTCCTGTTAACCTGAGTTCGATTATAACAATGTGTTAAGCATCTAAAAATAAGCGTTTTGTTTTCCCCTCTCCTTGTCCAAAGGACTCCTTCGGAGAGGAGACCTGTCCCGAGTTATTCGGGAGGGATAGGGTGAGGTGATAACCGACATAGTCTTATACCCTCTCTGCCTCCGGCATCTCTCCCAGGGGGAGAGAAAAGGTCAACCCACACCAGACAAATCGCTTAACTTAATAGCATTGGAGTCCTTTGGACCAGTGGGCGAGAAAGGCTCCCACACCCGTGCAAGCCGCATATTTTTAATCGAACTCAGGTTATCAAACACAAAAAGCCCCCTTTCGGGGAGCTTTCTGCTGTATTAATTAGTATAATTTATTGTATCAACACTGCCTTCGAGCTGCTAAAGCCATTTATCGAAGCTTTCAGATAATACATTCCTGCGGGAAGATTTCCCAACTGGATTTCTTTATCAAATAATCCATTCTTTATATCCGACAAAGATTTAACAACTGAGCCTGCCGCATTCACAATCATTATAGACACCTTTCCGTTTTCCTCGGAAGCGATGCTCAACCTGAATTTGCCTTGCGATGGATTCGGATAAATGCTCAATGCATCATTTGAAAGAATGTCGAAGGATACTTCACTTTCACCAAAGGAAACAGCGAAGGCATTGCCTTTACCACCTGCATTTCCATTCTGTACACGAACCTCGTTACTTAAAGCTGATAGGTTGCCTGCAGCATCTAATGCCTTTACCGTAAAGTTAAATACATTAGTTCCAATTGGCCTTTCCGCAAAATAGCTAGTCTCAACAACCGGCGAAACGTTTAACTGAACGCCGTTGCGATAGATGTTATATCCAATTACCCCCACATTGTCAGCCGAAGCACCCCAGCTTAACTCAACCTCATGTTTATTGCTTTTATTTCCAACCAGGTTAGAAGGTGCACCCGGAGCTTGCGTATCTGGCGTGGTTAATGTCACCATAGCTTTATCCGATTCGTTATCTGCTGCGTCAAACGCAGACACAGCAAAAGTATAGTTTGTTGAAGCACTTAAGCCGGATGCTTGATAACTTGTTACATCACCTGTAAAAATCAAGTTTCCATCCTGATAAATACGATAGCCTTTCACCCCTATAAAATCTGTCGAGGCCTGCCAGTTTAACGTTGCGGTTGAATCAGTTACCAATGTGGATGTTATAACCGGCGTTGTTGGCGCTATGGTGTCTTTTACTACTATCAATAATTGGGTTGCAGTTGCAGAGTCGACAATCTCGTTTCCGGGTTGACTAGCAGTAATTATCGCAGAACCAATTCCTGTAAGATGAACGGTATTTCCATTTACAACCGCCACCGTACTGTCTGAACTGCTGAAACTTACCGGATATGTTGAGCTTGCACTTGCTATCAGGCTGAAGTCGGGCTCGCCATAGACTTTCTGAGGCACTGCATCAAATGTGATAGTTTGAGATTGTTTTTTTATGGTAAAACTGCGTGATACCGAAGGTGCAGCATGATAATCTGCGTTACCGGCTTGCGACGCTGTGATGGTAATCGTTCCTGCACCCTTTAAATGAATATAATCACCGGAAATCATTGCCACTGTAGTATCAGAGCTGGTATAACTAACAGGTAAGCCCGAACTGGCAATTGCCCCCGCAGCAAAATCCTCATCACCTATGGTTTTAACTGGCAAATCTGCAAACTGAATAACCTGATTGTCTTTCACGCTAGCAAGGGCAGTTATTTGCGATTGAGTAAGTACACTATTATATAACCTAACTTCGTCAAGCATTCCTTTATATGGAGCCGGCTTGTTGGTAGAGGTTAGAAACTCCAATTCCCCAATATTTCCTAAAATCAATGCGCTTGCCTCGCCAATACCCGAATTTGATTTAGCAATGGTGCTGGTAGCATATAATACACCGTTCATATAGATGCGAAGGCGCTTGTTTTCAACGTCTCTGATGGCTACCACATGCACCCACTTGTCTGTAAAGAACGGAATTCCGCTAGCCTGAAGTTCGTCTTTACCACCGCCGCCTGCGTCGTTATCATCATCTAGCGCGAAACGAATCTGCTTGTTTTTAAATTCGATATCAAAACGCTTGCCTGTTGCCCCCGTGCTTGCATTTCTGGTGATAGAACCTTTGCAAAGCAGGTAAGAACTGGTATTGTTATCTTGAGGAAGCAAAGACGGTTTTGCCTTCATCCAAAATGCTAGCGAAAAGGAATTTTTATCCAGGTGGATTTGGTCTTCATTAGGGATTCTTACCACGTACATATCTGTACTGGCGGTAGCGAAATCTAAAGCTCCCTTCAATTTTCCCTTTACACGAATGCTTTCTTTTTCGGTATCAAGGCCAAGCAAGCCATGATTTTGGTAAGAAGTGGAATCTACAACAATAGTCTCATCTGCCGCTACTTCGTCGAAAGCGTAGTAGCCAACGACCTTAGCCGGAATAACCGGTGGGGTCCTGAACGACCATACCGGACCAGCCACCACACCTTTAGTATTTATTGCATCCACGCGCCAGAAATAGGTAGTGCTGTCTGCAAGGGTTGCTACGAGTGAAGGGCTTGCAGAATAAGCCGTACTTCCCACCTTTACCAATGTCGAGGTGTCAGTTCCGAGGTAGATAATATAGCTTTGCGTATTGCTGCTGCCGCTCCATTTTAGCGTTAGCTTACCGGCTGTCAGAGTAGCATATTGGTTTCCGTTGGTGGGCGTAGGGTTCGAAGGCGCTGCCGGAGCCGAAGCAATAGGCGGCGTTAAGATAGATACAGGATTACTGTAGGCAGAGGACACTGAATCTGCCACGGCTTTGATTCGGTAATAATACGTTTTGTTAGGTAAAAGCCCCCTGCTATCTGGATAGCCCATAGAGTTTCCAAAATGGGTAGTATCAGTATAATTTATTCCATCGCTTGAACGCTCGATAACAAAATAATCTTCGTCTGTAGAATTATCTTTCCATTTGACTACTATAGTGCTAAAGGGAAACGGATTCTCCTGAGAAGTTGCAGTTAATGTCACATTAGAGGGTGGTTTTACAAATGCAGGAGGCGGCGTGTTAACCAAGGTGTTCACATAAACCTCGATGTTTAAATATTCCGGCTGGCTGGTACTGAATGCTACCGCATCGGACTTATTGTTTTTGTCGAGTCCGTTAGCATCCTCCCAGGCATCCGGCATACCATCTTTATCCGTATCAGGCGGTACCGGTGCGCCATACACATCTCCTAAGCCTCCATTGGCAAGAGGCAGGTCCTTCTCTGTATAAACATATAATCCTTTGGTTCCTCTTGAGGCCACCTCAGCAACCATAAGTGCATCAACCTGATCTCTTCGCGGATAATTGGCGCCAACATTCTCGATTATATATTCATAAGCCTGCCCTGCAGACATAGCCGGAGCCGCTGCCGGATAGTTAAAAGGCTGCGCTTTAAAAGCCTCACCGGAAATGCCTGGATAACCGATTGAGTCAAAAGGAACTTCCGATCCGTCCAGAACTCCATTTTTGTTGTTATCGAAATAATTACCTGCTCCATAAACGTTAAATGTGCCTGTTCCTCTTGAAAAAGGCGTTGTTTTGGAAGGAGGCGTTAATGGCCCACCTACAAAGTAGTTGTTGATGATATTCACTTCAGACACTCCTGACGATCCGCCCATAATATAGGCATCGCCCTGCCAGCCATAATTCAGATTATCACCCAGCCTATTGCCATTACCCCAATCGTAAACTACATTGTTTACAAATTCGTTAACCCCTTTTACTTTCGGATTACGGGTCTTATTGCTGATGTATAGGTTTTGAAGAAGGCTCACCTTCCCGCCGTCGGGAGTTTGAATAAGTCCTCCTGCAGAGTGGTTTTCGCGGTGTAACCCTTGTCCGATGATCGAGTTTTGAACCGTGATGTTATCCGGCGAATTTCCCTTTCCGTCCCAGTTGATGGAAAAAACTTCATCCATTCCCCAGGTAAAAGACATATGGTCGAAAATCATGTTCGCACCATTGGCTAATCCCGATGCATCCTTCCCGGAGTTGGATGTGGATCCAAGGCGGACTCTCAGATAGCGGCAAATGACATCATTGGCGCCTGAAAATGTAATGCGCTTGTTGAAGAATACAATCCCTTCCCCCGGAGCGGTTTGGCCGGCTATAGTCGTATTTGCTGCTACCACGATATCTGATAACAAGTTTACAATCCCGCCTACTGCAAAGACCACTACGCGCCCTTGCTTACTTACAGCATCACGAAATGACCCGGTACCGCTATCGTTTAAATTTGTAACAATGTAAACTTCCCGGGTGGCAGCAGCTCTGGCTCCTTTTGCATGTCGGCCAAATCCCAAAGCCCCAGGAAAAGCAAGCGTTTGCGACATTACATGGTTAAGACTGCCCAGCATAAATGCTGCAAACAAAAGATACTTTCGATAAAAATAAAAAGTAGAAACTTTCATATAGATGAATCTTGGTTAGCAAATCAGGTTTGCCCGCATGGGCAAAAGAAATTGGATAGATTTATTTTGCTAACCTACATGTTGCAATTTAGGATTGCAATATGCAAAGCCATGGTTTAGGGCAAGAATCGGTAAAATTGCCGTTACAAGTCGGGAAAGTTGGTACTAGTCTGCGGCGCCTACTCTTTTGGGGCATTGTAAAAGGGTTTCATGTCAATACCTGGCAAAACGGCCTAGTGAATTCGTTTTATTATTGCTTGCCGCCACCCATTCTTTCCAGCATACCTGGCATGATAGGCTGGCCATATCTTCTTCTGCTTAGTAAGAAAATTCGAAAGGAATATGTTTACAGAAGAAATGTAAAAGTGAAATGCAGCCTGATATATGTTTATTGTATGTACAAGGAATAGTTGTCTATTTAATCCAAATTAAACATCTGCAATTTCTATCACACGCTTTAAACGGGTTGGTAAATAAACAATCTAGGATTTACTCCTAATAGTGGTTTATCATTTTGAATATTTAATTTCTAGGCATAAATTGCTCACTTATATGAAATATATGCGCTACTGGTAGTGGATATATAATAGTTAACTGCAAGCGCAAAACAGACCTACACAATACCATGACAATGAGAATAATTGCAATTCTGATTTTGGGAAGCCTTATTTCGTGTAGTGTTTTTAGACCGAACTCAAACACTAGACAAATAAAACACTTGAACCGAATACTTTACAACTCGAATGATGCGAAACTTTGCGACACTTGTATATCTACCTTAATAGTGGAGCACCATGAATGCACCGGTTGTTCGGACCTTTATGTAGACAGTGGAACTCTCTTTATTAGTAGTAAGGTATTGAGAGAGTTTGACTCGGAATCTAAAAAAAATTTAAAAGACAAAGACAATCTTTTCTATAACGAGTTTAAAAAGTTGAATACAGGAGATCTTCTTCTTGACGATGATAATGCCTTTGATAAGTTGTGGCCGGTAACAGCTACATGGCGAGATTGGACCAAAAAATATCGTGTGACTGGCAGGATAACAGAATATAAGGGAATGCGGTTAAAGTTTAAATTACTTAGCTACGCATTACTCGATAGTGTATATGGAAAAAAGTTTGGATATTGAGCCAAGAAGCGCCAGCAGTTAACATCGGCTAAAAGTTATGCCGGTTGAAGTGCGTGCATCAAGTGAAGTGGCTTTTAACTACATTAGTGCTGGCAACAGCGGAAGTGCTATTAATTCGGCACAACTTCTAGCCTTAACCGTTAGGCGTAAAGTAACAATCCTCTAAGCAACCAGTAAAAGCTAATTTATTAGATGACGATTTTGAGTAAATTAATAACAATAGGAATTGTAGTTCTTTTAATGATTTTTGCCTTTAAGGTATTGTTACCAAAAGCGATCGAATGGAAAATCCAGAAAAGTATTAAGAACGAATTAGGTAAAAGAAAATCAAAACCCATTATTGAAATATTTAACAGTGAAGGGTTTTTAATTCATATTCCTGATGGAAAAACCGTTATAAAAATTAACTGGATTGATGTAATTAGAGTTAATTTAATTCAAAAAGATAGTGCTTTAACTATAGTTATGACTGACGGTACTGAGAAAGAACTCGACAATAACAACTATGAGAATTGGATAAATTTAGTTAAAGCCTTACCATCTCATATACAAACAAATAATGAATTTTCCGTTTTCAAAAGTGCCTACTTTTCAAACTTAGGCTGTTGCGACATATGCGGAAAAATCGCTATCAAGCACGGAACTTGCTTAAGTTGCGCTAACGACACATACGAGAAGCACTACAATGAGTTTTATGAGATATATAAAAATGGTGATACCGAATTTGAAAATAAAGAGAATTATATAAAAAGAAACCAACTAGACTGGTTTCAAGCCTTTAATAGCAATGGGATAATTGATTTTACTTACACAGATCCTTTGTATAAAAACTGCATTGCCTGGAAGCCTTCGGTGACTGCAAGTGAAGTGATTAAAAGCAGCATTAGTTTAAATGATGAATAACTTGATTATTTTAAAGAAAGAACATCAACAGCTAATCGAGTAGACGGCCTCACCGCTTGTAAGCGATGAGGTGCACCTCTCACACCACTACATACGGGTCTCGTATACGGCGGTTCGATATCTGATGGGGAAACTTTCAGATAATACTCAAGCATAGATTGGTAACCTCGTTTTGCCAAACGTTTCAGGTTGATAGTAGTTCCCAGAATAGGACACAGAAATTAAGAAATTTGCTGGCAGAGAGGGGCTAAAAATATACAGCCTGTAACAGCATGTTTAAATTATGCCGATTGACGTGTTTCTCGAAGTTTTCTGCTTTTTAGTTACTTTAGTGCTGGCAACAGCGGAAATGCTATTAATCCGGCACAATTCTTAGCCATGACGTTATGTGTAAGCTTAAAACCCACCTTCAATAGACGAGCAATGAAACCTCTGACATTTCTGATAACCATTCTTTTGTTGTTTCAGAGTTGTCTACCTTCTGGAGAAAAAAAACATTATTATCACAATTTAAAAGAGACGCTTTCATCTGTCCTCTCGACTGAAGATACTTTGCTAAAAACGTTTTACAATAAGGAGTTTTTGCAGGCCTTGGACACTATGAAGTTTGAGGGTAGTGACCTGCCAATAAAATTATCGTTGCTGGAATATTATGGAGGGTCATTCTATTCTGTTACTCACCTTAAATTATTATTTTCTTCATATCCCAAGATGGGGCGAGTTTACTTTTTTAAATATGAAAATAAGAAATGGAACTTAAAGTGGAATAGAGAGACTTCACCTAAAAGCATTGATAGTATTAGGCTTGCCGTAAGCACTTCGATTGATGATGATAGAAAACAATTAACCAAAGACTCCTCTGACTACAGAGCAGGTGACTTAGCGAGGTACACTGTCAAAAATGGATTGTCAGACGCAAGCAGCATAGAAAGAATAATCATAAATAAGCCAGGGGACATTTTATTGAATACTTTGATGGACCTTAAGCGAGACTAAAGCTTACACATAATCACCTTATTGCTATTGCTGGCTTCAGTCTATGTTATTTCTGTGCTTTCTATTACATTAGTGCGCGCTTGAAAGTGACTTGCAGCTAATGCCGCAACAGCCACAAGCCTAACCGTTGTGTGCCACTTTACAACCTAATTTATTAGCAAGAAGTCATTTTGCTCTCGGCAAAATGACTTCTTTGCTAGTAAATTACAGGCAACTCAGAACTTACCTAAACATTATTTCTTAGCTCTAACCGCCTTTACCTGTTCAGGTGTTATAGCACTTGCCTTATTTCCAAAGCTGTTTCTCACGTAGGTCGGCAATTTGCTTGTCCGATAAATAATTATACGGTGGCATTGCGTTACTATAGGTTTCTCATACTGTCTTAATGTCTCGCTAAAACCTCTTAAAAAACAATCACCATAGTTCAACTTCCGTTCATCTATCTCCCTTTTACTACTGCGAACGTGCTGCTCGTACTTAAATTAACCCTTTCATAAAATCACCCCGCCTTAATCACTATTATTTTTTGTTTTTTAAAAATTCCGTATACCTTTATTCAACCATGTTGAGTAAAGATATACAGAATTGAAACCTATTCGCACTTCTTTAAATGTAAACGATGTTTTCTCAATATAAGTAGCCTAAAGAAGAGAAATTCCTTTTCAATTCTAAGCGCACACATAATAACCCAATTATAATAACACAAACAAAAGATGAAACGACTTTTTCTGACAACACTGGCATTCATGCTAACATTCTTCGCGAATGGGCAGGAATCAAGCCGGCCTGTAACACTCACCGTGGACCTCAATCAAAAAAAACAGGAACCATTAAAACCCATCTGGGCATGGTTTGGGTATGATGAGCCCAACTATACCTATATGAAAGATGGTAAAAAGCTGCTTTCAGAACTGGCCGCACTTAGTCCTGTTCCCGTTTTTGTAAGAGCGCACAACTTACTAACTACTGGCGATGGCAAGCCCACTTTAAAATGGGGATCGACCAATGCATATACAGAAGATGTTAAGGGAAATCCGGTTTACAACTGGACGCTGGTGGACAGTATCTTCGACACCTATATTCAACGGGGCATGAAGCCTATGGCCCAGATCGGTTTTATGCCTGAAGCACTATCAGTGAAACCAGAGTCAGATGGCATTGTAACTACTCCGGACCGACAAAAAGTACATCATTATACCGGATGGCTCTATCCTCCTAAAAGCTATGAAAAGTTTGCTGAACTAGTTTATCATTGGGTAAAACATTGTGTAAACCGATACGGAAAAAAAGAAGTTGAAAGCTGGTATTGGGAATTATGGAATGAACCGGATATTACTTACTACTGGAAAGGAACAACCGAGGAATATATCAAACTATATGACTACAGTGCTGATGCCGTAAAAAGAGCATTACCCACAGCCAAAATCGGAGGCCCTGAAACAACCAATCCGGCAACGTCTTCGGCGGGAGCCTTTCTTAAAACTTTTCTTGAACATATAGTGAATGGAAAAAATTATGCCACCGGGAAAAAAGGTGCTCCCTTAGATTTTATTACGTTTCACGCCAAGGGTGAACCTAAAGTGATTAAAGATACCGTTTGGATGAACGTAGGTGTTCAATTAAGACATATCGATAAAGGTTTTGAAATCATTTCCTCTTTTCCTACGCTTAAACATCTTCCCATAATTATTGGCGAGTCAGATCCGGAGGGATGTGCCGCCTGCCCTGCCGATATTTTTCCGAACAACGCTTATCGAAACGGCACACTCTACTCCAGCTATACGGCGGCTTCTTTTGCCCGAAAATCAGAACTGGCAAAATCAAGAGGAGTAAATTTACTGGGTGCTGTAACCTGGGCTTTTGAATTTGAAAATCAACCCTGGTTCAGAGGATTTAGGGACCTGGCAACCAATGGCGTTGACAAACCAGTATTAAATGTATTTAGAATGTTTGGCATGATGGAAGGCAAGCGGGTTAATGTTGCCTCAAGCTCTTCCCACAATTTTAAAACCCTGCGAGATTTGAGCGTTCGTGGTGCTGCAGCTGATGTAAACGGATTGGCGTCCTTAAGCGCACACACCACAGCTGTAATGGTGTGGAACTATCATGATAAGAACGATCATAACGTTACTCCAACCGCGGTTAAAGTTTTAATAAAAGGTATACCTGCTCAAAAAGCTCTGCTAATGCATTATCGTATTGACCAGGAACATAGCAACTCATACACTGCCTGGAAAAAGATGGGCTCCCCTCAAAATCCTTCAAGCGAACAAATCGCCGAGTTAGAAAAGGCAGGCCAGCTGCAATTAATCGGTTCGCCTGAATGGGTAAAAATAAATAACAACGAAACCGCTGTTACTTTCAATCTACCGCGACAAGGAGTGTCGTTAATTAAAGTGGATTGGTAGGCACTGCTCGTAAAGACCCTTTAGTGTGTCAAAACTAAAAGCTGAATTTGATTAATCGCCATAAATACAAAATTTGCGTAGACACAGTCGCTTGCAAAGGCTACCCCACCCAAACGAACACCTTAAAAACCATATAATAAAGCTCAACAAAAAAAGTCATTTTGCGTACGCAAAATGACTTTTTAGCCTGTTAAATTAAAGAAGTTCGGCAATTGTCTGAGTCCCGAAATAATTATTTCTTAGCTCTAACCGCCTTTACCTGTTCAGGCGTTATACCACTTGCCTTATTGCCAAAGCTGTTTCTCACGTAGGTGAGCACATCAGCAATCTGTTTGTCAGACAAATAATTATACGGCGGCATAGCGTTGCTATAGGTCTCACCATCTACCTTTTGCTGAAACATACCCTTTAATAAAATATTCACTAATTTCTGAGGAGAGCCCAGCACGAAGCTTGTCTTAATCAAAGGTGGATTTAGATTTTGAACCCCTCCTCCATCTACCTGGTGACAGGCCACGCAGGTTTGCATATACAAGGCTTTTCCCGCTGCGATGGATTTAGATAAAGAAGGTGCAATCTTCGCTGAAGCTGAGGTCTTTTTCGTTACAGAAGGGGTGACAACTTTTGCGGGGCTCTTTGCTGCAGAAGGCTTAGCAAGTCCTGAAGCTACCTTCACAGCTGGCTGCTTTTTCGCAACAATCGCGTTATTTGCGGTTTTACTATCAGCAGCTGCAGGGTTATATGATATTTTAAATATGGCCCCTTTAACATCGTCAGAAACATATAAAGAGCCATCAGGGCCCTGCGCTAGCCCACATGGTTTTCTGTCTGCCCGTCCAATAGCTGCCTTTTCAGGAGTTCCGGCAAAACCATCGGCAAAAACCTCCCAATCTCCAGAGGGCTTTCCGTTTTTAAAAGGCTGAAAAACCACAAAAAAACCTTTTTGAGGTTCAGGAGCTCGGTTCCATGATCCATGAAAGGCTATAAAAGCACCATTTTTGTATTTCTCAGGGAATTGATTTCCAGTATAAAACAGCAAACCATTTGGCGCCATGTGTGCCGGGTAGGCAGCTACCGGGTCAAGATATTGCGACGAGCCCTCTTTTTTGCCGTCCCCTCCATACTCAGGAGCCAGCATTTTCTTTTTCTTCATAGGATCGTAATAGATAAACGGCCAGCCAGCATCGCTTCCTTGTGAAAGTGCGTACATACATTCTGCTGGCAATTCGGCGTTATCTTTTACTGTAAATAAATCCGGGAAAATTGTATTTAACTGATCACGGCCATGCTGCATCACAAACAGTTGCTTGGTTTGCTTATTAATGTCAACCGCTACAACATTTCTCAAACCCGTTGCATAGCGTGTCCCATCTTTATAAGTCTGATTTAACTTATCAGAGCGAAAAAGCCATACTCCACCGCTGGTTTCAAGCAAAGGGCAATTCGCCAGCCCCATTGATCCCAGCTGCCTGTCCTGCTCCTGGCAAGAGTTTGATGGACATCCAATCGGAATAAACATATTCCCGTTATCATCCACTACAATTGACTTTGTTTCGTGGGTTCCTTTGTCTACCAGGCCAGTCACCAGCATCTCCGGTTGATCCGGGTTAATCACATTATAGTTTTCGTCTAACTTATATCGGAAAATCTCGCTGTTCGACGAGGTGTACAAATAGTCGTTTTTAATATAAACACCCGTGCCGAAGAAATCGCCAAATCGGGATGCGACAACAGCCTTGCCATTACTTTCTTCCAGCATAATTGTTCCCTTACCTTCTTTCAATCTCGCAAGCCTTACATAGATTTTATTATTCGGGGTTACCGCAATATGGCGTGCCCTTCCAAGTCCATCAATAAGGATCTCTGCTTTGAATTTCTCAGGAAGTGTTAGTCCGCCATTTGAATCACTTTGTCCCTTTGCTGTGAATGAGTAAACGAAAATTAAACCTGTGATTGCTTTTTTTAAAATCCTTCTTAATCGAAAATCCATTTATCTAATTGTTTTTATTATTCTTTTTTAATGAGTTCTAAATTTTATTCATTTTTAAAATAGGCGTTTTGTCATCTCGACGATAGGAGAGATCCTAGACAGTTTGCTATGTTAAGCTCCTTAGGATTTCTCTTCACGTTATAATAACACCATTTATATTCTATTCATTTTCAGGCGCTTTACATGGGCATTTTGTCATCTCGACGTGAGGAGAGATCCTATAAAGTTTGCTATGTAATGCGCTTTAAGATCCCTCCTTGGGTCGGGATGACAAGGTGCTTTAGCTTATACTGCACCCAATGTCATCCCTATATTTTACTTGCAAAAAAGCTCGGAATAACAAAGCGGGTTAGCCTTCTTTGCGCCCAATGTCATCTCTATATTCTTCTTCCCAAAAGTTCATTACTCAAAATCATAAAGCGAATTATCCCTCCTTCATTTATATTTCCTTATAATCATGCCGTTGCCTAAGGGCCCGGGCTTTCCGCTCATACTGCACAGGCATTAGCCACAAGGCCGGTATCCGCTGCAATCCCTAACGGAAAGAGCAACCGAGCAGCATTCAATTTAAGTGCCCAAATACTTCCTCTTCCTCATTAACACTAACATAGTCATACAATTCCTTGCTTTTAGTCAGGGGGCCCATCAAAAACCACATAATTAAAAGGCCTATCAAAGCTAACAATCCATATCCCAGAAAAAGAAAATTATACGCATGTGCATAACCGCCCTGGGCTGTAGATGAAGAAAGTACCCTTCCCGACAGGAAATTAAATAATGCCCCGCCCAAGCCGGTGCCCACACAACCCAGCCCCCAAACAGTTGCTGCCGCACTTGGAGGAACTATGTCCGCCGGGCAAGCCAGCGAATTGGCTGTATAGGAAGTATATCCAAAACCTGCTATACCAAAAACAATCAATGAGGCAACCGGTGTAAGCGTGATGAACGGAGTCATAATAAGCGGCGCAGCCATTATACCTGCCGACAAGCACAAAGCCAGTTTCCTGGCCTTGTGTATTGGCATGCCCCGTTTAATGATAACCTGAGTAAAATATCCGCCTGCAAGATTGCCTACATCGGCAATTAAAAAAGGCAGAATGGCGTAAAAACCAATCTGCGATAGTTTCCAATGATGCACATCAGCTAAATACCGTCCAATCCAAAACGTTACGAAATACCAAACCGGGTCAAGAAAAAACTTACACAGGGTAAATGTGGCAACAAAACGGGTTTTAAAAAGCCTGCCGGGAGGAATGATCTTCGCTTTTACCTGATTTACAGATGCTCCTGGGGTGTAATAAAGAAACCAGAATACCGCCAGCCAGATATAGCCAAAAACTGCAAGGACTACAAAAGTGGTTCGCCAGCCATAATTTGTCCCCAAAAAAGCAACCAGAGGCGGCACGATAATAACCCCTAAAGCTGAGCCACTATTAAATATACCCGAAGCAGTAGACCTTTCATGCGGAGGAAACCATTCGCCCGTAAGCTTTAAAGCGGCCGGCCAATTGCCAGCTTCTCCCAGCCCGAGTAAGAACCTGACCAGGCCGAATTGAAAAGGCGTAACTACAAATGCATGAATAAGGCCAGCCGTAGTCCAAAAGGCCATGCACAGCGAATAACCCAGCCGAGTTCCAAGCTTATCGATAACATAGCCCGAAAAAGCATTGGATATCATATAAGCAAAGAAAAATGCTGCCGCGATATCGCCAAATGCTTCATCTGGAATTAACTTGCGAAGGTCTCCATCGGCGCTTAAAAAAGTAAAAGATAAACGGTGTACGTAATTAAGCAAAGTGGCCAAAAAGGCCATTGCTATCATTACCCATCGAAGTTTCAATGGTTTTACGTTCTCTTCCATAATTTATCGGGCCAAAGCGATTTGAGAGCGAAGACGAATATCTTCCGATGAGCTGCCCAACATAAGTTGAACAGTGCCTTCTTCTATCCTGAAGCCGTGTATTTTCTCGTCGTAAAATGTCAGCAGACTGGCAGGAACGGTGAAGCTAACTGTTTTCTTTTGTCCCGGCTCTAGTGTAATGCGTTCGAATGCACGCAGCTGTGTTGCAGGGCGTTTCACACTTGATTTCACTTGGTGGACATACAACTGCACCACTTCATCTCCTTTTAGTTTACCAGTATTCTTAATGTCAGCCGTTACCGTAATTTCACCGTTTGCAGCAATACTTTTTCTGGAAAGCTTAAGATTTGAGTAAGCAAATTGCGTGTAACTCAAGCCATATCCAAAGGGATACAAGGGTTTTCCGTTAAGATACATGTAAGTAAATCCTTTGGTTACATCGTACTCATCCTGAGAAGGTACCTGTTCCTCTGAGGCATAAACGGTATAAGGCAGCTTTCCACCCGGATTAATGTTCCCGAAAATGGCATCGGCAATGGCGTTTCCTCCTTGCTCTCCTCCCCACCAGGCTTCGATCATGGCAGGTGCCTTTGCCTTCAGGTTTGGAACTGTAAGCGGGCCTGCGTTCATCAATACGACAATGGTGCGCGGGTTGGCAGCCAAAACTGCATTAAACAATTCTTCCTGATTTCCCGGTAAACCCAGAGATTTCCGGTCGTGCCCTTCTCCTTCAATTGCCAACGTTGTACCTAAATAAAGTATTGCCACATCTGCTTTCCTGGCAGCTTCAACCGCTTTTTTCAATTCCTCTTCTTTATTGAAAGGAGCCTGGTTATTTTTCGATGGTGTAATTTCCGCACCGGTTACCACCAGCACTTCTGTACCAGGCTGCATTCTGTTCCTGATTCCCTGAGCAGGCGTAACCGGGTCTATCGGCTTACCACTATATCCTCCGGGAGTAAAGATACCAGCATGAGGGCCAATTACGGCAATACTCTTAATTTTTGATTTATTCAGCGGAAGCAATGCTTTTTCATTTTTTAAAAGCACCAGTGATTCCTGGGCTTCCTTTAATGCCAGGCCGATATGTTTTTGACTACCGATCACGGACATTGGAATGTTACTATACTTGCCGCTACTGAAAGGATCGAACTCGCCGAGTAAAAAGCGTACCCTCATTACGCGGGCTAAAGCATCATTTAATCTTTCCTGCGGGATTAAGCGTTGGTTAAGTGCTGCAGGAATATATTCCCGGTACTCCTTATCAGAGAAATCGCAGCCAGCATTAATTGATTTTGCCACCGCTTCCTCGAAAGACATTTTGCCTTTTTCATGCCCCTTTACCATAGTATTTACCCCACCCAAATCAGAAACTACAAAACCTTTAAAGCCCCAGTCATTCTTTAAAATATCGGTGAGCATCAGTTTGTTCACGTTGTTGGGCACTCCGTTTATAGCGTTATAAGATGCCATTACAGATTGCGCCTGCCCTTCAACAATACAATCTTTAAAATGAGGCAGCCAGAACTCGTGCAACATCCGCTCGCTCACATTAGCATTAAGGCTCATCCGATCCTTCTCTACATTGTTTACGGCATAGTGCTTTAGTGTTGCTGCAAGCTTCAGATGCTGAGGGTCATCTCCCTGTAATCCTTTAACGTAAGCAACACCCAGGCGGCCCGTCAAAAAGGGATCTTCTCCATAACATTCATTTATACGCCCCCAGTAAGGATTACGGCTAATATTGACTACCGGAGAGCGATAAATCAAACCTTTTTTCTCTCCCTGGAAATCAGGGTTAGTATGCCAGCCATTATATATTGCCCGCGCCTCGTCAGAGATGGCAACTGCCGTTTCATGAACTAATTTGGGATTCCAGGTTGCCGCCGCAGCAATGGATACCGGAAACATGGTGGTTGGCCTGGTCCAAACAACACCGTGCAAAGACTGATTCCAATAATCAGCCCTGATGTTAAACCGGCCAATGTCAGGCCCTCTGTGATCAAGAAATGTCGCTTTCTCTTCAGGCGTCATTTTGGAAATCAAATCCTGAACCCGTTGTTCAACGGGCTGCTTCACATCCAGGTAAATTGGAATTGGCCCCTGAGCCCGAAGCTGACTTGTACCTGCCAGGAAAAGCAGGTAAGTAAATCTTTTTAATCCTTTCATATTTTTTAATCGTTAGTGTGGTTAGCGGTTGTCTTCTTATATTTTCTTTATTTCTACTAATTCCTCCTTCTCATTGCGAATCTTAATTTTATTACAAAGCGGCCTTCCCAGGCCATTCCATTCTACCTTCATTTCATCCTCATCCTGAAGCCGGATCTTGTTTCCGAAACTAAAGGCATCGGCGCCAAAGAAATGTACATGCGATTGATAGGGTATGCGATGGTTATCGTATTTGAAATGATGATATTCCAGGTTAGACAGGTTATGTGCCATATTTTCTTCGCCCGTTTGTATATCCGCCGACCATAGCTTCTCTCCCTTTCTGGATACGCTGACCTTTCCGTTAAGCGATAGAAAATCGGCATCAATTGCCAGCTCGGGGCCAATAGCACACTGACGAAGTTTTGAAGGAGCCAGGTAGAGGTAATTTTTCTTTTCCATTACATGGTCAGAAAATTCGTTCCCCGTTGTAAAACCAATACGATAAGGTGTTCCGTTTTTGTCCACAAGGTACACCCCTGCCACTTCAGGCTCTTCTCCTCCATCGTTTCCGTACAGAGGCACTTCCAGGTATTCTCCATGAGCTTTAAGGACAGCGCCGTTTCCTTTATAAAACCATTCTGGCTGCACACCAATTTCTCCGGGTGCCGGCGTACCTCCTTCCACACCCCACTGGTACATCTGCATGCTGTCAGTAGGTTTGTCATCAGCAGCCTGATGCATCATCTGGCGGTTTAATGCGCTGTTCTTATGCGTAAGGCCAGTGCCTGCAACAAGGCAGCTCATAGGCGCATGCGGGTTATCGAAAGAAGGAAGCAGCTTCCACTCACTCTCGCCACGATAAATAGCCTCGTAATCCAGCTCTTCAGAGGAAAGATTTTCAGCTATCAGGGCAACCAATTTCAGCCCTTGTTCAAGGGCTGATACTGCCAGATCATAGATGGAATTAAAGCCATTGATCAGCATTAGCTTTGGCTCCTTAACCAGGGCAATCCTTCTTTCTGTTTGATTTTTTATCTGTACTAATCGTCTTATCTCTTTCATGTTCTTACCTATTGTGTTACCCAACCTCCGTCTATTGAAAAGCCGCTACCGGTACAAAAGCCAGAAGCCGGACTTGCCAGGTATAGGGCTATTCCTCCTATTTCATGCGGCTCTGCCCAGCGCCCCATCGGTACACGAGATATAAATGCTTTGTATTTCTCAGCATCATTAAGTAGCGGAAGGTTTAATTCAGTAGCGAAAGGCCCAGGCAATAGCGCATTAACGGTAATTCCGGTGGTGGCAAGCTCCATGGCCAACGACCTTGTGAGTTGCAGAATAGCCCCCTTGCTGGTAGCATAAGGTGTGCGCTCGGGTATGGCTGTAAGAGAAAGCATGGAGCCCACGTTAATGATACGGCCATAGCCATTTTTCTTCATGAAAGGCACTACTTCCCGGCTGGCCACCCAGGCACCTGTTACATTAACCTGCTGAACCTTATTGAAATCGTCCATCGATAGCTCTTCAATTTTTCCGCGAATGTTAATGCCTGCTGAGTTAATCAAAATATCTATTTTTCCGAAATGCCCTGCAGTGCTGCTAACAGCATTTTTAATGCTTTCTTCGCAAGTAACATCGCAAGCCATGCTTATGCAGTCAAGCCCATAGATGGAGCTGATCAGAGACTCGGACTCTTTGTTGGTAGCTTCATCCCTTGCAGCAATAGAAATATTCGCTCCTGCTTCTGCAAGGGCTTTCGCCATAGCCAAACCCAAGCCGCGGTTCCCGCCCACAATAAGAGCAGTTTTTCCGTTTAATTTAAATTGATCTAATATGCTTATTTCGCCCATTGCTCGTATTATTCTATAATATTAAAGTGTTCCAGCCCTTCGGTTTTAAGGCTTAAGCCCATGCCCGGCTTGTTGTCATCCAGTTGAAGTGTACCATTCTCAGCAACAGCTTCGCCATCGAAAATGTACCAGAACATCTCATTCCCTACCTCAATTTCTGTTTTCGGGAAATATTCAGCCATCGGAGCTGAAAATGAACTCATTACCACGTGCAGGTTGTGCATCTGGCCTCCGTGCGGAATTACTTCCACTCCATGTAAATGCGCCATCGTGCAGATTTTTTGTGCCTCTGTGAAACCACCAACTCTATTGGTATCAAATTGGAAAATGTCTAAGGCATCAGCTTTCAGCAGATCGAAAAAGCCGTAGCGGGTGTAAGCGTGCTCGCCGCCAGAAAGCGGAATATCAGTGTATTGCTTCAGCTTCGCGAAATTATGAATTTCATCAGGCAGCATTAATTCTTCTACCCAACGAAGGTTAAAGGGCTCAAGCATTTTCAGAAATTGCCTTGCATAAGGATAATTAAATCCCATATAGGCTTCCAGCATGATATCTATATCCTCGCCTACTGTTTCGCGTACAATCCTTACCATTTCTACATTTTTACGCATGCCCTCCATGCCATCAGTCAGTGGATAACCGCAGCGCATCTTCATTCCGGTAAATCCTTCTGCCTTATATTGTGCTGCTTCAGCCTGTAAGCTATCTAAATTACGGGTATACAACCTGCTGTAATAGGTTGGGATGTATTCCTTGGTACGTCCGCCCAATAGTTTGAATACAGGTAACCCAGCTGCCAGGCCCTTGATGTCCCACAGGGCAATATCAATGGCACTGATCGCTGCCAGTACTGCCCCTTTTCGTCCGTAGGCAACTGTTGAGCGGTACATTTTTTCAAATAAATATTCATTATTGGTAGGATCTTCGCCCACTAGCAGCGACTTAAGCTTACTGTCGATAATGTTTTTACAAATGTCGGGACACAGCCCTGCGTTTCCGATACCTATATGCCCGGCATCAGTTTCTACCTCAACAACCAGCCAACTAAAAAAGCGATACACCTGCTGGGCATCTTCCTGAAAAGGTAACATGCTTACCGGGGTAGCAAATATGGTGTCTGATGTTTTAATGGGACCGTTCCACTTATAAAGCTTGGTACGGATCGCTGTAATTTTCATACTTATTTTAAATGTTAGTTATTTACTGTTAATTATTTACCGGTTGAGCCCGGCTGTCCTCCGCTGGTCCGAAGGACTCCTGTGGAGCGGAGGTGTCCCGAAGTTTCGGGAAGGTGGTTAAGGCGCTTAACAATAACATATCGTATATTCCTCCCCCTACCCCCTCCAGAGGGGGACACTAAGCGCCTTATCTGTTACAGTGCTTTATTTCAACGAATTACCTAAAACAAACAGCCTTAAGTTAACGGCTATGTCCAGTGGGAGAGAAAGGCTACCCCACACCAACCACGGCAAAACGACATTGACTGTTAATTAATGATTTAGGCCTGATTGTTAGAAAACCCAGTAACAGCTATTTGTATGCAGGAATTTTATCAAGCACTTTTTTATCCAATAGTTGAAATGAAGAAGCCGGGCCGAGATCTGGTTCATTCCATTGGCTTAGCGCCCAAACCAATTTTTTATCGGGTGTTACTTCAATCAATTGCACCGTGCCTGGCCAGTCTTTTGCATTTTTTACATCCGCACCACACCAGTTGGCTATTACCGTATTGCCGTTTGGCAAGCGTTCTACCCCCTGGGCAATAAACAGTGAGACCTCCGGAACATCGCTTTCATTTAATTGCCAAACTATTTTGCCGTTTTTATCTACTTCATAAATAGTATTATGATACGACGAAATAAGTGTATTGCCATTTGCTAACCGGCTGGCAGACCAAGGGCTGCGGCATTTAAAAGACCAAACTGTTTTGCCATTCGCATCGTATTCGGCCACTACATTAGAATCTAAATGTGCTGCTAAAACATTACCAGATTCGAGCACTCGTACCCTTCTGAATTGCAAATGCGCCCGTGGCTTCCCTGTTGGCAGGGTAAACTCTTTTATGATCTTACCCGATTTCACATCCACAATTTTTCCTTTGGCTGTGGGGCCTCCGTTAACTACATACATTATCCTATCCTTACCAATGGCTTGTACGGCATGTATCTCGGTACCTTTTTCCGCCTCAACGTTCCAAATTATTTTT